>JAMDDL010000173.1 GCA_023488645.1 Actinomycetota bacterium
GACTATTGCCAGATATACATAAATTTAGAACTTTTTTCTCAATATTCTCATCCCATCCATTTATTCCACGTTGCAACTGTGCAACAATTTTACCTTTAAAAATAATAATTATCTTATCGCAAACACCGCAAACTTCTAATATTTCCGGAGAAAAAATTAATATACCTGCACCTTTTTTGGCAAGTTCCCCTACAATTTTATAAACTTCTGTTTTTGCACCTACGTCTATTCCTTTGGTTGGTTCATTTAATACTAAAACTTTAGGTTCTGTAGCAATCCATTTACCTATTACAACTTTTTGCTGATTTCCTCCGGATAAATATTTAACCAGTTGTTCTATAGATGGTGTTTGTATAGAAAGCAAATTTATAAATTCCCTGGACCTTTTCTTGCCTGCTCTAGAATTTAAAAAACCAAATTTGCTAACTTTATCTAAAGATGCAATATTAATATTTTCATTAACAGAATGATCTAAAAATAAACCTTGAGATTTCTTATCTTCAGGTATTAAACATACACCATGCTTAATAGCATCCGCAGGGTTTTCTATAACTATTTTTTGCTTTTCAACATAAACTTCTCCCGAATAAATTTTTTCAACACCAAAAATTGAATTTGCCAGTTCGCTTCTGCCCGAACCAACAAGTCCAACAATACCAACAATTTCACCTTTTTTGACAGAAAAAGATATATCTTTAAATACACCGATTTTGTTGAAATCTTTTATATTTAGAATCTCTTCACTAATTTTTGCTTCTATCTTGGGATAGAGATTTTTAAGAGATTTTCCCACCATTAAACTTATAACCTCATCATGAGAAGTATTCTTGATATCTAATGTCCCCACAGACTTTCCATCTCTGAAAATTGTCACTCTATCAGCAATTTCGAAGATTTCATCCATTCTATGTGATATATATAAAACCGACAAACCTTCATTTTCAAGCCGCTTAATTATTTCAAATAATTTCTGAATATCTTTTGAAGTTAAGGAAGCAGTAGGTTCATCCATTATTATTAACTTTGCTTTTATAGAAAAAGATTTTACTATTTCTAAAATTTGCCTTTTTGAAACACTGACATCTCTCAAATTGGTTCTAGGATTTAAATCTATGTTAAAAAGCTTAAAAAGTTCATTAGTTTTTTTGTAAGCTTCTTTCCAAGAGACTATCCCAAGTCTGTTCCTCGGTAAATCTCCTAGAAAAATGTTTTCTGTGACTGATAGGTCCATAGCGAAAAATGGATCCTGATAGATACAACTTATGCCTAGTTTTAATGAATCACTTACATTATTAATTTTGACACTTTTATTATCAACAAGAATTTCTCCGCTATCAAATTTATATACACCTGTAATTATTTTAGTCAAAGTTGATTTACCAGCACCATTTTCACCAACTAATGCATGCACTTCACCTTTCTTTATTTCCAAACTGACACCATCAAGTGCTTTTACACCAGGAAAATTTTTAGTAATTTTAACAGCATTTAAAAATACATTGTTATTGTTCATTCTTTACCCCATTGATCAGACAAAATCGCAAATAATATTATTGCTCCTTTAATTACATCTCTTAATAAAGGATCAACACCTATAAGATTTAAGCCGTTATTTATTAAACCAAAAATTAATACACCAATTATAGTTCCCCTTACTGTACCAGAGCCTCCACTTAAACTTGCACCTCCAAGAAGTACTGCTCCAATAACATCCATCTCCATTCCAAAACCAGCATTCGGTTGTGCAGATGCTACTCTTGAAGTTAAAATTAAGCCACCAATCATGGATAAAACTGCAGCTATAATAAAAGTAGAGATCTGCATTTTTTTTACACTTATTCCAGAAAATTTAGCAGCAACATCGTTTCCTCCAGCGGCATAAATTCTTCTTCCAAATATTGTGTTTGACATTATTACTTGGATTATTATTATTACCAAAACTAAAAAAATAACCGGAACAGAAATAGGACCAAAAGATTTTTGGCCAAAAAACTCAAAACCTTTTGGTAAATTTATAATAGGTTTAGTTTGAGTGATAATAATAGTTCCACCATAAATCATTAGTTTTGTACTCAAGGTAACCATTATAGAAAGGCCTTTACCTCTTGTGCTAAAATACCCATTTACAAATCCTATTGTAACTGCAATTAACAGCCCGATAATAATTGCTGGAAAAATACCAAAATCTAAAGATAATTTAGCAGTTATAACAGCAGTAAAACCTAAAATAGAACCTACAGACAAATCTATATTACCACCAACCATTACCAGTAACATTCCTAAAGAAACTAAACCTAATATAGAAATTTGTCTGAGTATGCTCATTAAATTATCAAGGGTAAAAAAAACTGGACTTGCAATAGATAAAAAAATAAAAAATGCTATAAATAGTAGTAGTGTTCCATAATTTTTCCAAATCTTTCTAATAGGAATCTTTTTCATTTATGTCCTTTGAATATATCTTTATGAATATAAAAACTTTTATATTTTTTATCATATTTTTAATCTCGTAGGATGAGAAAATTAAAAAAATTTTCCATCCCAAAATGGCCCTTCCTTATATCTTCAGCTTTTCCATTGCATTAGCTTCGTAAGTGGTTCATGTTCCTCTATCAGGGTTTTACTCTACTTCCGGATCCCACTTCCCAGTTGACACCCTTGTGCCTTTGGTTAATGAATTGTTTATCAATCCACATAACGTACTTTCACCATCAAACTGCCCCATGCCGGACTCACATAAATAAATGGGGATATATAGAAAAAATACACTATATGTCCCCATTTATAACTCCTTTTATATTACTGTAATCTTAGTTCCCAATTTTTGTCAACATTTTCTGGTGTTATCCAAATAATTGGTGTTCCTGTTATTGCTTTTATCTCCGCAGTTTTACCCATTGCAATTAAAATTGCAACTTCTCCAGCCGCTTTACCTACTTCATCTGGTAGTAATGCCCAAGTATATAATTTCTTACTCTTACCTTCTTTAATTAACTCTGGCATTCCACCATAGAAACCCATTCCAACAATTGTTACTTGGTCTAATTTACCTGCTGCAAGAACAGCTTGGTAAGCACCAACTGCCATTGCATCAGCATGAGCCCAAATACCTATTAGATCAGGATTTGCTCTTAAAATATCTTCTGTAAATGCTAAACCATCTTCACCTGTCCAACCTTTTGAAAATGGTTCACCTACAATTTTCATCTCAGGATATTGTTTAATTGCATCTCTAAAACTCTGACCTCTTTCATAAACAACCGATGCTCCACTAGTCCCCTGTATTTGCATTACTTTTCCTTTTTTATTATTCGTTTCAGCAATAAACTTTCCTGCTTCAAATCCCGCTTTATAATTATCAAATTCAACAGTAGTAACAATTGTACCGCCACTTGCAGCCCTATCAATACAAATTACTGGAATACCTTTTTCATTAGCTTTCTTTATTATCGGAACCATAGCATCAGCATCATTAGGGTTCACAATTAGCAACTTGATATCTTGTTGTAAAATATCCTCTCCGTCTGATACTTGTTTTGTTGCGTCATTTTGGGAATCTATAGTAATTACTTTTCCACCTGCATCTTCTATTGTCTTAATCATTACATCAGACCAAGTTTTTCTAAGCACATCAATAAGAGCACCCGGTAGATAACCTACAGTCCATCCCTCCATAGGTTTACCTGCTACAGTTGTAGTCGCTGCTGCTGTGGTCGTTGTTTCAGCCGCCTTTGTGGTTTCTGCCGCAGTTGTTTCAGTAGTTGTTGTGGTCTTGCAGCCTATAGCTAAAGTCATGATTAATACTGCGGCGATGCATACTACAAATATAATTCTTGCGTTTTTCATTCTTTTAACTCCTTTTTAATTCATTTTAATTGATTAAAGTATTTAAAAAAACTTTTATCACACCTCCTATCGTATTAATATAACAATAATG
>JAMDDL010000211.1 GCA_023488645.1 Actinomycetota bacterium
TTTTTCTTGCAAAAGGTGAAATAAATATTCTTGCCCCCTGGCTTTTTGATACTATTAATTTTTCCACATCTTCCTTAACTATTCTTCCTCCAGGTCCTGTTCCCTTTATTTTGGAGATATCAATATTGGAGTGGCTGTTTCAGCAAATAACAGCCTTATAGTTCCGACGATATATAATGCTGATAAGTTTGGAGTACTGGAAATTGCAAAAAAAAGGTCGGAACTGGTTGAAAAAGGAAGAAACGGGAAATTAGCTCTTGCAGAAATATCAAACGGAACATTTACAATTTCAAATTTAGGGATGTATGGTGTTAGGTCTTTTACGGCAATCATTAATCCTCCTCAAGGTGCAATTATGATGGTATCTGAAATGTATGAAGCTCCTGTTGTTATTAATGGAAAAATTGAAGTAAGGACCTGTATGGAAGTTGGGGTTGGAGTTGACCATAGAATAATTGACGGGGCTCTTGCTGCCAAGTTCCTGCAAAGAGTAAAGGAACTTGTTGAAAATCCTGAAATGCTGATATTAATTTAACAATTTTTAGTTATAATAATTGGAAATATTAATTAATTCTTATAGTTTATAGTATTAAAAGTACATTAAAAAATGGTAAAAGATGAAGAAACAAAAATTGTACTGTTTTGCATAAACTGCAATTCTGAAACCGAGCATACTGTTAATTATATCGGTGAATATTTAAAGAGCATTCAGTGTGATAAATGTTTTAAAAAGGTTGAAATTGACAGAAGGCATTTAAGAACAGTTTTTGCAGAAGATTTTATAGACAGGATTCTTTCCAAACCTCACAGAATGTCCAGAGATCTGAAGGAGGCAATGGCTTATCTGCTTCCATTTTTTCCGAAAAGATTATTTAAAGAGCCAAAAAAAGTTATAAAGGAAATTATTGAAGTTTTAAAAAAGAAAAACGGGGAATAAATATTCCTGATTTTTTAAGCATTTTTCTAAAAAGGGAGAAATACTAATGGAAGCAAAAAATACAGATGTCGCTATTTTGGGTGCCGGACCTGGCGGTTATGTTGCTGCAATAAGGGCTAAAAAACTTGGTTTAAATGTCATTGCAATAGAAAAAGAAAATCTGGGCGGAGTATGCCTTAACTGGGGCTGCATACCTACTAAAACACTTGCGCATACTGCGGAAGTAATTGAGTCAGTAAAAAAATCCGGTGAAATTGGTATTAATTTTGCAGGAATGGATATTGACTTTAAGAATGTAATGGCAAGAAAAGATAAAGTTGTCAGCATCCAGAGGGGTGGGCTTGAATATAATTTTAAAAAAAATGAGATTGAAATTGTAAGAGGAGCCGGGAAGCTTGTTTCTCAAAATAAAATTAATGTAAAAAGCAATGATGGAAAAGATATTGAAATAAATGCAAAAAATATCATTCTTGCAACAGGATCTCATGCTTCAGACGTGCCTCCTTTTATTACTGATAATGAGGGTATATTGGATAATATTGGAATCCTGTCACTAAAAGAACTTCCCAAATCAATGCTGGTTGTTGGTGGAGGAGTAATCGGATGTGAATTTTCAAGCATTTTTTCAACCCTGGGCACAAAAGTTACAATTGTTGAAATTATGCCAAGGATACTGCTTAGTGAAGATGAGGAAGTCGGGGAATTGATAAAGAAAGTTTTTGCTAAAAAAGGTATAAATATTTATACAGGTGTTACAGTAAAGGAAGTTAAAAAAGTTGGCAGCCAGTATACCTGTATATTAAGCAACGGAGAATCAGTAACGGTTGATAAGATTCTTATATCAGTTGGAAGAAAACCCAATACAGATAGCATTGGTTTAAAAGAAGCAGGAGTTGAGCTTGACAGTAAAGGGTTCATCAGGGTTGATAAATACTTAAGAACAAATATTAAAAACATATATGCAATTGGAGATGTAATCGGCGGTTATCAGCTTGCCCATGTAGCGTCAGCAGAAGGACTTGCTGCAATTGATAATATTTCAGGTAAAAACAAGGAAATGAAATACAATGTAGTACCTCTGGCTATTTTTACTCTTCCGGAAATTGGAACTGTGGGTCTTGGTAAAAAACAGGCGGAAGAAAAAGGTTACAAGGTATGTATGGGTATGTTTCCGTTTAAAAACAGCGGGAAAGCTTTTGTTGTCCAGGAAACTGAAGGATTTATTAAAATTTTTACGGATTCTGCAACAGGGGAAATACTTGGTTCTACAATGATCGGCCCAAGGGCTTCCGATCTTATTCATGAGGTTGCTGTAGCGATGAATGGGGAACTTCCTGTTGATTATATTGCTGACACTATCCATGCCCATCCGACTTTATCTGAAGCAGTAATGGAAACAGCCGAAGATTGCTTTGGTCTTTCCACCCACAAGGTTTAAAGAATAAGGTCCTGTTTCATAAGAATATAAGATAATTTAAAATTTTGATGGAAAATTATAATAGGAACTTTAAAACCGGAGTATAAGATATGAATATCAGAAAAATAATTCTGCTTATATCCATAGTATTGGTTATTTTTATAGTAGCATTTTCAGCTGCAGGGTGTTGTGCCGGTATAAGTTATCTTTTTAGAAAAACACCAAAAGAAACAAAAGCAAACAAGCAGTCAGATAAGAATGCTGCTGTTGTTGATAAAGCTCTTGTTGATTCCGATACCGATTTTGCCTTGAAAATATTTAAAGAGCTTTCAGATGAAGACATAGACATTAACAGCAATGTTTTTATTTCCCCTATAAGTATATCTATTGCGGCGGCAATGGTATATAACGGGGCAAAGAATCAGACACAGGAAGAAATTGCCCAGGCATTGGAATTTACAGATTTTACTCCTGAAAAATTAAATGAATCCTTCAAAACTTTATTATCAAGCATGACCGATATAGATGAGATGGTTGAGCTATATGTCGGAAATTCAATCTGGTACAGGAAAGATTTTAATGTTGAAAAGAGTTTCATGGATTTAACTAAAGATTATTATGATGCTTCAGTTTATGATGTAGATTTTACCAGTCAGGATACAGCAGGCAGGATAAATAACTGGGTAAGTGAGGCAACAAAAAATAAAATCAGTAAAATTGTGGATCAAAACGCATTAAAAGATGCCGTTATGTATCTTATAAATGCTATTTATTTTAAGGGACAGTGGAAAGATAAATTTAAGGAAGAAAATACAAAAGAGGATACCTTTTATTTGCCGGATAACAGCACTAAAAAAATACAGATGATGCAGAATAATGAAAAATACATGTACTATAAAGGTGCGGACTTCCGGATGCTGAGAATGCCTTACGGAAGAGATAAAACTGCGATGTACATACTTCTGCCTGATGAGAATGTCGGGTTAGACATGTTTATAAACGGTCTATCAGGGGATTTGCTTGATAAATGCATTACAGAGGCTTCAAGTGCCGAGGTAGATCTTAAGTTTCCAAAATTTAAGGTTGAGTATGGTACTAAAAGTCTTATAGAGCCGTTTAAAAAACTGGGAATGATTAATTCATTTACCGGTAAGGCGGATTTCAGCGGAATTGCGCCGCAAATGTTTATTTCGCAGATTGACCATAAAGCCGTTATTGAGGTTAACGAAGAAGGAACAGTTGCCGCTGCAGCCACATCAATTGGCATGGGTGCTACAGCTATAATGCCAGTCGAATTTATAGTAAACAGACCCTTTGCTTTAATGATAAGGGATGACAGAACCGGCAATATCTTATTTATAGGAAAAATTATGGAACCATGAAATATTATGGTTTAAAATATCTGTTACCCCACCTGAAAAAGATTTAAAATGCCCAGGGACTTTCCGTTTTCAACAAGAAATCGGCTCGAATGTTTTCTTCTTTTCTGAGAGATGCTAACTATAAATTTATTAATATATTTATATTATTTTTATTGTGATAAAATTTATTTTAAAATATAAAGTACTTGGATACTAAAAAA
>JAMDDL010000194.1 GCA_023488645.1 Actinomycetota bacterium
TCATAAAATCATTCATTCCAACTACAAATTCATATAAAGTCTGCATTATGCAGCCATATGCAGGCATTATTCCTATTTTTGAATTTCTTCTTTTGATAGCATCCTTATATTCTTTTACATATTTTACGGTATTGTTTATTTGATCCTCGCTGTCCAGGATTAATTCATTAAAATCCTTTTTGTTTTTTACACTTTTATCAGACACTTGGATTAGTTTTCCACTTAAATCATATTTTTTAAATGGTGTCCACAATCCTGCATCCATACTCATAATATCCTGGCCGATGATATTGCAAATATCTATATAATCATCCGGATACATAGGGCGGCCTTCCTGACCAGCTCCTTTTGCAGGATCACCACCAATCGCAAGAGTATTTCCAGCATATTTTCCTAAAATTTTTTCAACATGCCTGTCCTCAATTAAAACTTCAAAATTAGGAACCCTGTCTACCGGTTCTCTTCTCATGGCAGAAACAAATCTTAATTTATCAGGTTCTCCTAAATAAGAATTAAATAAATTAGCTTCCGTAACCAACTATTTACCTCCCCTTTCAAATCAATAAAATTTCAAAACGTTAAAATTCCTATAGATTTAATTGATAAATTAATTTTTATAACTATTTGTCAATATCTAAAATTAATTTTGTCACTTTTTTACGGGATGATCCAGTTCTAAAAATTCATGAATTTTAAAAAGCATGTAATTACTATACATTTTCTCCGTAAACATCTTTTACTGTCTTCCTGAATTTTTCAAGTATTTCAGAACCTTGCTCTTTAGTTGTAATCAGCGGCGGCTTTATTTTAAGAACAGCCTTGCCCTGTCCTGTTCCACCTACTCCAAAAATAATTCCGTTGCTAAAACCGGTATCTCTCATTGCAGTGCAGCTTTTATAGTCAGGTTCTCTTGTTTCTTTATCTTTTACAAATTCAATACCTATATGAAAACCTATCGCCCTTACGTCTCCGATATGATCTGATTTCTTCTGCATTTCAAGAAGGCCGTCTCTGATGAATGCACCTGTATTTCTAACATTTTCTAAAATATTGTTCTTTTCTATTATTTCAATCATTTTTAATGATGCTACCTGGCTGACCTGATTATTGCCGAAAGTATGAAGATCGATCCCATCCATTTTTACGCCTTCAATATCGTCACTTATAATAATTGCATTAATAGGATATCCTGCTCCCATTGATTTTCCAAGTACCATGATATCAGGAGTTACACCATAATATTCTGAAGCGCACCATGTGCCCATTCTGCCAAAAGCAGTTTGAATACAATCCCAGATAAGAATAATATTATTTTTAGTGCAGATGTCCCTGACTCCCTGAAGGTAATTTTTTGAAAATATTATCTGGCCGCCACTTGCCTGAAGCGGCTCCATCAGAAGAGCACAAACCGGACCGGTTGAACCATATTTTATCTGCATCTCAAGCGTCTCAAGACATCTTCTGTCAACTTCATCCTTATCATTTTTGCTGCATACTTCAAAATAAGGCCTGTAGTAATAAGGGGCTGGAACTCTAATAAAGTTCTGTGAAAAATGAGCTAAATCTGCACCTCCATGATATTTGCCGCTTGCCATTGTGCCTGTATGAGATGCACCTGTAGTCATAAAAGATGTTCCATGATAAGCGCCATATAAGGAAATGAAGTTATGAGCTTTTGGCCTGTTTAAAATAGCAACCTTAAGAGCTGCTTCAATTGTTGCTCCGCCTCCTATGGTAAAAAGCACCCTGTTCATTTTTTCGGGAAAAATTTCAGCAAGCTTCTTAGCTAAAAGATACCTTGGGATAGTATAAAAACCTGAATGGAAATGATGGGAATAATCAATCTGTTCTTTTATAGCCTGGTTTAATTCGGGATGTGCATAACCAAGATGAAGCGCCCATGATTGACTTGTGCAGTCTATATATTTTTTATTATCAATATCAAATACATAAACATTCTCACCTCTTACCAGGGTAGTTCCCGGTGTTCCGCCACCCAACATAAGGTAAGGCTCATAATCCGGTATGTCTTCCTTTTTAAACTCTAAAATTTTTCTGATTACTGAATCCATTAAAACCTCCCCTCTCATATTATTATTAAAATTATTTTCATTGTTTTCTATATCTTTATTAGAAATTCATTACGGATTTAGTCATTGAAACCCATTTCTTGATCCTATCCTTGTCCCTACCGAAATCAATTACATCTCTTAAAATAATCTCCAGGTTACAATTTTTTGCTGCTTCCAATGTGTTGATCATATCATTTTTTGCACCATCCCAATTGGCTGCAGCACCACTTATATATGATGGCTTTGGCTTTCTCGAATAAACATAATCCTTTCCAATAATCTCTCCCATTTTGTGTAAATTGCTCCATCCAGATACAGATACGGCTCTTAAATTTGGTATTGCCTTTCTTATATAGTCAAATCTGTCATCTAAAGGTTCGCAGCAACCGTAATAAATCATTCCGAATAATTTGCATATTTTTTCAATATAAAACAAAAAGAATTCGTTAAACATACCTGGAGAAAGAACTATTCCTTCCTGGGATTCACTACGTCCCCATAAATCTTTCAAATAAACTTTTTTATAACCTCCGACTTCAGGCAGACTAGATACATAGCCGTAACTACCAGGTCCTGAAAACTGATTATCGGTATTGTTATCCAATAAATTTTCATCCTCAAGCCATTTGTAAAAAGCAAGCGAGTTAGTAAATATATGTCTGGAAATTTCATGCAGTGTATCTGGATGGTCATATACCCAATAAATGAGCCGATCATTACCAATTAATCTGAAAACATCATAAGATAAGGCAATAAAATTTATTCCAATAAATGGATTATATCCTGGTTCAGGATTAAAATAATCAAAATTTCCAACTCTCACAGGCAGGATATCCCCAAAAATATTTTCCAACTTTTCTTTGCATAAAAGGGTATATTCCCTATCCACTTTATATGTCCTTTTCTTAAGTCTTTTGACATCATCAGGAATTTTAATTGGAAATTCAAATGTATATCCGAATTGTCTGCCGGATGAATCCTGTGCATGATGTTCTTCAAACGGCATTCCATAATCACTTAAAATAACTCTCCATGGTATTCTGAAATATGGTTCAATTACAATATCATCACCTATATCCTCAAAATGTTCTATAATTTCTCTCATGGACATCTCAACTTTTCTCAAAAAAATATTGCTGCAAAGTAGTTTGCTATCATCAAATATGCCCCAACTTTCCGCATAAATCATAGGTCTTTCAGCTTTTAAGTCTTTTAACGCTTTCCATAATCTCTTTCTTTCTTTCACAATTGGAAGGTTTGCTTTTTCAATCCATGTCTTTGCAAGCTCTCTTAGCACTTTTCCTTCGTCCATAACTGCCTCTAGCTTTCTTCTTTTAAAAATCAATTGTTTTAAAAAATTAAATATAATATATACAAATATGAAATTGTACAATTAAAAAATTATTTAATATAAAAAATAAACTTAAACATGAATTATTTTGAATTATTAATTATTTTAATGAACTAATAAAAATTTGTCAAAGGAAAATAAAGGAAAATAAAAAATATTAGAATATTGACTTCAAATGGATTTAAAATATTTCAATATTGTTTTGATTTTTAAGAATAATTATATATAATAATATTAGCTAATTTAGCTAATATATCTTTAAAATTGAAAGTTTTATTATATTTTGCGAGAGCATTTTGTGGAAGGAGTAAAAATGATTGTAAATTCTACAGACCTTAAAAATAATTTAGGAAAATATTTAAGAGAATGTGTAAAGGAAGAAATAATAATCTCAAATTACGGCAGAAAAATTGCCAAGCTTTGTCCGTTTAAGGAAAATTCAAATAATATAGTCAGGCTGGATGGTGCCTTTCTAATCAGTGATGAAGCTG
>JAMDDL010000172.1 GCA_023488645.1 Actinomycetota bacterium
ACTTCAATCCATTTAAAATAAATTAATAAAATCTATCCTTATTTTGCATAATAAGTATATTTATGATAGATTTAGTTATACAATAAAGTTGGAGGTTATACTATGGCTCTTATAGTAGGTTCTAAAGGTCAAATTGTTATATCAAAAGAAATACGTGATAAGCTTGGGGTAAAACCAGGATGGATAGCACTTGAGCGATTGACAGGTGATCATATAGAAGTATATTTTATTCCACCGGAACATGAAGAATCTTTAAAAGCTTCTCTGTTGCCTTATATTAAGACACATATTTCTTCTGATAAAGAATGGGATAAAGCCCGAAACACGGCATGGGATGAAGCAGTAGAAAAAAAGATAATAAGGAGAAAGAAGGCTTCATGAGCGGTTTTCTGGACACCAGCATTGTAGTTCGTTACCTTACCGGTGATCCACCTCAATTGGCAGAGCAGTCTGCTCAAATTATAGATAGGGAGCAGGCTCTTAAGATTACTGATGTGGTATTGGTTGAGACTGCATATGTTTTAACATCAGTATATGGGATATCGCGAGAGATAGTTGTTGATCATCTGGTAACTTTTCTTCAAAAGAAAAATATTATACCCTTTGCTTTGAAAAAAAGCCTGGTAGTTCAAGCACTGCTTCTTTGTAGACCTTCCGGGCGGGTATCTTTTGCTGATGCAATGGTCTGGGCAGCAGCGCGTTGTGCTGGTAGCAGGATTATATTTTCACTGGATGAGAGATTTCCTTCAGACAGTATTGAGATCCGCCAATCCTAATTGTCATTGTAGCAGCGAGCACTCAAAGGTAAAATAATTCCATAACCTTATGGTCATTAAAATTCCATAGCGTAGATCCTTGAGTAAAAAATAATTGGACTCGCAGTTTCATTTGAAACAGCATTTTATATTTTTTTATATGTTAATTTTAAAAGTTGTTTATTATTAAATAAAAAGGAAGGCATAGAAATGAAAAAGAGCTATATCATGACGCCGGGACCAGTGCCAATTTCAAACGAGGTGCTTATTGAGCATGGAAGGCCGCTCATGCATCACAGGTCTCCAGAATTTTCAAAAATATTCGCTGAGGTTACGGATAAGCTGAAAAAATTCATGCAGACCACCAATGATGTTTTTATCCTTACTTCTTCAGGAACAGGAGCAATGGAAGCTGCAGTTACAAATACTTTTTCTAAAGGCGACAAAGTATTGGTTGTTAATGCAGGGAACTTTGGCGAAAGGTTTAAAAAGATAAGCACGACTTTTGGGCTGAATGTGATTTCACTTGATTATGAGTGGGGACAATCGGCAATTCCTTCAGACATAAAAAAAGCTCTTGATGAAAATCCGGATATAAAAGGTGTCATGATCCAGCAAAGCGAGACATCAACAGGCATATTAAATAATATTGAATCTGTCGGCAAAATTGTTAAAAATTACCCTGCAATTCTTATTGTGGATGCAATCAGCGGCATAGGGGCATCGGAGATTAAAGTGGATGAATGGGGTCTTGATATAGTTTGCGGAGGCTCCCAAAAAGCCATAAGCGCTCCAACAGGAATAGCATTTATCAGCGTCAGCAGAAAAGCCTGGGAAATGATAGAAAAATCAGATATACCTAAATTTTATTTCAGCCTGAATGCTGCCAAAAAATATGCAGATAAGAATCCTCCTCAAACTCCCTGGACTCCGGGGATTTCAATAATTGTAGCAATGAACAAGGCGCTTGACATGTTCTTTGAGGAAGGCAGAGAGAAAGTTTATGAAAGGCACAGAGTAAATGCGCTTGCCGTACAGAAAGCTTGTGAAAAACTATGCCTTGAAATGCTTGTAAGCGACACTGCCAGCAGGGGTGTTTCCGTAACTTCAATAAAAGTACCGGAAGGAATAGATGGAAAACTTCTTACCAAGACAATGAGAATTAAGTACGGGGTTACAGTTGCAGGCGGACAGGGCAAACTGCAGGGTTTGATTTTTAGGATTGGCCACCTTGGTTATGTAGGCATATTTGACGTGCTTGTGGCAATTGCTGCTCTTGAATTTGCGCTTAAAGAACAAGGCTGGAAATTTGAGCTTGGAACCGGCACAACAGAAGTCCAGAAAATATTTTTTGAAAATAATTATATGAGTGAATAATAGGAACGGTGAAAAATGAAGAAAAAAATCATAGTTACTGATGGAATTTTCGAAAATGCAAAAAAAATGCTGGAAGACAAATATATAGTTGATATAAAAAAAGGCATTACTCCGGAAGAACTGAAAAAGGAAATTAAGAACTATAATGCAATAATCATAAGAAGCGCCACAAAAATGACTCAGGAAATTATTGAAGCTGCAGATAAACTTGAAGTTATCGGCAGAGCAGGTGTTGGAGTGGATAATGTCGATGTAAAGTCTGCTACAAAAAAAGGAATTGTCGTGGTCAATGCTCCCGGAAGCAACAGTGTTTCTGTTGCAGAACATGCAATAGGCCTCATGCTTTCACTTGCACGAAAAATTCCTGAAGCCGATCATTCCACCAAATCAGGCAAGTGGGAAAAGTCCAAATTCAAAGGTATGGAAATCGAGGGCAAAACCCTGGGAATTGTCGGTTTCGGAAAAATAGGATATCTTGTTGCAAAAAAAGCTATTGGTCTTGGAATGAAGGTGGTTGCATATGATCCTTTTACTGCAGATGAAAAATTCTTATCACTCGGAATTGAAAGGGCTAACAGACTTGAAGACCTTTACAAGTCTGCAGACTTCATAACAATTCATCTTCCAAAAAATAAAGATACTATTGGATTGTTTAACAGGGAAGAATTTAAAAAGATGAAGAAAGGAGTAATAATAATAAACTCTGCACGAGGAGGAATTATTGTTGAGGCAGATCTTGCAGATGCCATAAAGGCGGGCATTGTAGGGGGTGCAGCACTTGATGTTTATGAAAATGAACCCTGTATCAGTTCGCCTGTTTTCGAACTTGATAAAGTTGTATGTACACCTCATCTTGGCGCATCAACAGATGAAGCTCAGGACAGGGCAGGTATAATGATTGCCGAACAGGTTGATACTGTTCTCTCTGGAAAACCTGCTACATTTGCAGTTAATTTTCCTGCAGCAAGTACTGAGCTGATGGAAGCAATTTCTCCGTTTTTTGAACTATGCGATAATATGGGCAGTCTTTTTACCGGACTGTTTGAGGGAAGTCTGGAAGGTATCGAAATAGGCTATTATGGGAAAATAGCAGAGTATGATACAAAAATACTGACGAATATGATTCTTGTAAAAATTCTTGGAAAATATTCAACCGAAAGCACAAACATTATTAATGTCGGCATTGTTGCTGAAGAAAGCGGACTGAAAATAAAGGAAACAAAAAGCACCCAGATGCAAGACTATTTAAATCTCATTACTCTTACAGGAAAAGGCAGGGACAGCGAGCTTTTAATTTCAGGGACCATAATCGGAATAAAAAATAAGCCCAGATTTATTTCAATTGATAAATTTGCTATTGACATGGTTCCTTCAAAATATATGGCATTTGTAAGATATGAAGATGTTCCGGGCCAGATTGGGAAAATTGGAATGGCTTTTGGCAAACTTGGTGTAAATATTGCCGCAATGCATGTTGGAAGAAAGAAGATAAGCGGCGAAGCTGTAATGGGGCTAAACATTGACACTGAACTTACACCGGAAATTATAAAACAGTTTAAAAAAATATCGGGATTCAAAAATATAAAGGTAGTCAATGTGTAGAAGGCAACAAAATTGCTTTAAAATCAGATGATGGTATCTATTTTACTACTGATATTTTTTTAAGTTTTTATGGTAGTAAAAAAAATCTTATTTTATACAGGCTTACGCAAAGGACACTGTTTGCAAAACATGCGCAATAGCTCAACGTCTTTGTTCTTTATTTTTAAATTTA
>JAMDDL010000065.1 GCA_023488645.1 Actinomycetota bacterium
GAGATCATACTGAAATGGAAGTAAAGCTAATTACACCGATAGCAATGGAAGAGGGACTGCGTTTTGCTATCCGTGAAGGCGGAAGAACCATAGGTGCCGGAAGCATATCCAAAATAATAGAGTAGCAGGGAATATGGAGGACAATAATTGAATGCAGGAAAATTAGGACAAAAAATCAGAATAAAATTAAAAGCTTATGACAGTGAAGTAATCGACAGATCTGCAAAAAAGATAGTTGAAACTGTTGAAAGTTCAGGCGCAAAGGTTTCAGGACCAATACCACTTCCCAACAGAAAAAATGTTTTTTGTGTTATAAGATCGCCTCATGTGGATAAGGATTCAAGGGAGCATTTTGAAATAAGAACTCATAAAAGAATAATTGATATTCTTGACCCGAATCCAAAAACCGTAGACATGTTGATGAGGTTGAATCTTCCTGCGGGTATTGATATTGAAATAAAGTCCTAGCAGTTAATGAAAATTTTTAAAAATTAAAAATATTATTTGATTTATTTTAAAAATAAATATAAAATTTCATCTTTGTGTTTATAATTTATATTTTTTGATTTTTTATAGTTTTTTAGCAGTAAATTTTAGGCAGGAGAATCAGAATGGTACAGGCAATTTATGGAAAAAAAATAGGATCAACCCAGATATATGATGAAAACGGGAATGTTTTATGCGTTACGGCAATTGAAGCAGAGCCCTGCAAAGTAATGCAAATTAAAAATGTTGAATCTGATGGCTATAATGCTTTAAAAGTTGGCTTTGGCGCTGTAAAAGAAAAAAGATTAAGCAAACCCAAAAAGGGTGAGTTTACCAAGGCAAAAATTGAATCTGCTAAATATATGAGGGAAATAAGGCTTGATGATTTTAACAGCCAATATAAGGTTGGAGACAGTATTGATGTAAGTATTTTTAATGTTGGAGATATTGTAAAAATAACCGGAATATCAAGGGGCAAGGGATTTGCAGGAGTTATTAAGAAATATCATTTTCATCGTGGTCCTGTAACTCATGGTTCCCACAGTATAAGAAGAACGGGTTCAGTAGGAATGTGTTCTACTCCAAAAAAAGTTATGAAAGGCAAAAAAATGCCTGGAAGAATGGGCGGAATAAAAGTTACTGCACCAGGTACTAAAATAGTTGATATTTTATCGGAACAGAATTTAATTCTTATCAAAGGTTCTGTACCTGGAGCAAAGGGAACCCTGGTATACGTCAGGAAAGCTTAAATTATTAGGAGAAGATAATGGCAACTTTGGATATTTTAGATTTAAAGGGAAGCAGTAAGGATAAAATTGATATACCTGATGAAATAGTAAAACAGGAAGTCAATACAAATATTCTTCACCTTGAAGTAAAAAGGTTTCTTGCTGCCGCACGTTCAGGCACAAGCAAAACAAAAGGCAGAAGTGAAGTTAGCGGAGGAGGCAGAAAACCCTGGAGGCAAAAAGGTACAGGTAACGCAAGAGCCGGAAGTATAAGGTCTCCTTTATGGAAGGGCGGAGGCATAATCTTTGGTCCGGTGCCAAGGGATTATTCCTTTAAGCTTAATAAGAAAGTTATAAGAAAATGTAAGTATATGGCACTTTCCGATAAGTTTAATGAAGGAAGGCTTATGGTTGTTTCCGAATTTAACTTTGAAAAACCAGGTACTAAAAATGCAAGTACGATTTTAGAAAATCTGAAGGTCTCCTCAGGCAAAGTTTTGATTGTACTTGAGCAATTGGATGGCAACGATTTATTATCTTTCAGAAATATGCCGAATGTTTTATTGACAACATGCAAATCCATGAATACTTATGAAATACTGGTAAGTGATTATGTGATATTTACAAAAAATTCGCTTGAAAAATTTTTAGAGGAGTTTTCCAATGCAAGACCCTAGAGATTTGATTATTGGACCAATAGTTTCAGAAAAAAGCTATGATTCAGTAAAAGACAACAGATATTCTTTTTATGTAGATCTTAGAGCAGAGAAAGGTGAAATAAAAAGAGCTGTTGAAAAGATATTTAATGTTAAAGTGCTTAAGATCAGCACTCTTAGCGTAAAGCCGAAACCTAAACGACTTGGGCGCAGCATCGGCACAAGTCCAAGACGAAAGAAAGCCATCGTAAGTCTAAGGAAAAAAGACAAAATCGACTTCTTTCAGTCTGCTTAATTTAAATTAAATAATTTTAAAAATTTTATATTTTACTAAAAAACAACTGTTTAATTATTGGGGAAAATATTTAGTTGTACATGTAATTAATGTTTCTAATAAGTTGCGGAGGTAAATAAGTGGCTTTAAAAAAATATAAACCTACATCTGCCGGCAGGAGATTTGCAACAGTTTCAGATTTTGCTGATATTTCAGGCAATAAAAAATCTGAAAAGTCATTAACTGTTTCTTTAGTCAGAAAAGCAGGAAGAAATAATAATGGCCGTATAACAAGAAGACACAGTGGTGGAGGACATAAAAGGCTTTACAGGATTATAGATTTTAAAAGAAATAAGGCAGATATTCCTGCAAAAGTTTCTGCTATTGAATACGATCCTAACAGAAGCGCAAGGATTGCCCTGCTGGTTTATGCTGATGGTGAAAAAAGCTATATTATTGCGCCGAATGGATTAAAAGTTGGAGACAGTGTAATTTCGGGGGGAAATGCAGATATAAAGGTTGGAAACTGCCTGCCTCTTTCTCAAATTCCGGTTGGTACGATAGTTCATAATATTGAACTTAAAGTAAATAAGGGAGCAGCAATAGCCCGATCTGCCGGTTCATCAGCACAGCTTCTTGCAAAAGATGAAAGTTATGCGCAGATCAAACTGCCTTCAGGTGAAGTTAGAATGGTAGCAGTAAAATGCAGAGCGTGCATAGGTCAGGTTGGAAATCCTGATCATGAAATTGTTTCTCTGGGGAAGGCAGGACGTTCAAGATGGCTGGGTATAAGGCCTGGTGTAAGAGGAACTGCTATGAATCCTCATGATCATCCACATGGCGGAGGAGAAGGAAAAAATAAAACAGCAGGCAGGGATCCTGTTACTCCATGGGGTAAACCAACACTGGGTTACAGAACCAGGGATAAAAATAATCCTTCAAATAAGTTTATTATCAGGAGAAGGAAAGCATAATTTATAAACTGTTATTTTTTTATGTTTAGAGGAGGATTTAAATGTCCAGGTCTTTAAAAAAAGGACCTTTTGTTGAAGAAAGTTTAATGAAAAAGATTAGAGAAATGCAGGAAACAGGTGAAAAAAAGATTATCAGGACCTGGTCCAGAGAGTCAGTTATTTTTCCTGAAATGGTAAATTTTACTATTGCAGTTCATGACGGCAAGAAACATATTCCTGTATTTGTGTCTGAATCAATGGTAGGGCACAAATTAGGTGAATTTGCACCGACCAGATCAATCAGGCCTCATACTTTTAAAGGAAAAAGCGAAAAGGCAGCAGCAGTTAAAAAGAAAGCTAAATAAGGTGCATTTAAAGTTGAATTGTTTTATTTTGTGTTATTTAAAGGGGGCTGTTTATTTTGGAAGCTAAAGCTGTTACAAAACATATTGGTATTCCTGCTACTAAGGTAAGATATGTAGTGGAATTAATAAAAAATAAAAAAGTAAGTGATGCGGTGAGTCTTTTATCTTTGACACCCAGAGCTGCAGCAGTTTATGTAAGAAAAACAATTGAAAGTGCTGCAGCCAATGCTGCTGAAAATTTTAAAATGAAGGAAGATGAATTATTTATATCAAAGATTTATGTTACACAAGGCCCCACTCTAAAAAGATTCAGGCCCAGAGCAAGGGGCAAAGCTGATAGAGAAAGAAAAAGAAGCTCGCATTTATTTGTATGGGTGTCTGACGGCAAAACAGAGGAGGTTAAAAAAATTGGGTCAAAAAGTAAATCCTAATGGTTTAAGATTAGGGATTAATAGAGACTGGGAATCAAGATGGTTTGCAGTAAAGGATTATGCAAAATTCATTCTTGAGGATATCAGGATCAGGAAATTAATAAATGATCAGATTGCAAATTCAGGAATATCAAGAATTGAAATTGAAAGAACTTCCGATGAAGTAAAAGTTGATGTGCATACTTCGAAGCCGGGTGTTGTTATAGGGAAAAGAGGCGCAACCATAAATGATATGAAGGATTTGCTTCAGAAAGAGGTTGGGAAATCTGTTCAATTAAATATTATCGAAGTCAAAAAACCTGAACTGGTTGCAAAGCTTGTTGCTGAAGGAATTGCTTCACAACTTGAAGGCAGGGTAGGTTTCAGAAAAGCTATGAAAAAAGCTGTTTCTCTTACTCTTAAGTCCGGGGCTAAAGGTATCAAAGTTCAATGTTCTGGCAGGCTGGGCGGAGCGGAAATGGCAAGAACTGAATGGTATAGAGAAGGAAGAGTACCGCTTCATACTTTAAGGGCAGCAATAGATTATGGCTTTGCAGAAGCAAATACTACTTTTGGAAAAATTGGGGTTAAAGTTTGGATATATTTGGGGGATGTCATCATAGACAAGGTTTCTGTTTATGATAAAAAGAATGTCAGGGAAGAAAAGGAAAACGTAGCAAGTTAATAAAGGTTTAATATCAGAATTAAAGGATTTATTAGGTCAGGAGATATAATATGTCGCCAATGTTAATGCCAAAAAGAGTTAAACACAGAAAAGAGCAGCGTGGCAGAATGAGGGGAATGGCAAAGGGAGGAACAAAACTTTCTTTTGGTGAATACGGGTTGCAGGCAGTTGAACCCGGATGGGTTACAAGCAAACAGATAGAAGCAGCCAGAGTTGCTCTTACCAGATATATAAAAAGGGGAGGAAAGGTTTGGATTAATATTTTTCCGCATAAATCTGTAACTAAAAAACCTGCTGAAACCCGAATGGGCAGCGGAAAAGGTGCTCCCGAACACTGGGTAGCTGTTGTTAAACCCGGAAAAATTATGTTTGAACTTGCAGGTGTTACACCTGAAGTTGCACAGGAGGCTATGAGGCTTGCCTCACATAAATTGGCAATTAAAACCAAATATATTCAAGTTGAATAATTTAGCAAGTTAATTACTAAAGTCAGGTGGCAAAGAATGAAGGCTAGCAGTATAAGAGAATTGTCAGAATCAGAACTTCAGTCAAGAATTTCTGAGGTAAAAAAGAATTTGTTTAATTTAAAATTTCAGAAAGCTTCAGGACAGCTTGATAATCCTATGAAGATAAAAAATTTAAAAAAAGATATTGCAAGGATTGAAACTGTTGCAAGAGAACTGAAGCTCGGTATTAAAATTTCAAAAATAAATAAAAAGTTTGAAAAAGCGGCAGAAGCAAAACAAACAAAAAAAATAAAAGCAGCAAAAGAAAAATCAGAAAAGGAAAAAGCTGAAGTTAGGGAAACTGCTGAAGTTAAGGAAGCAAGGCAGAATATAAGAAGGAAAAAAACAAAGTAAAAGTTTATTTTTAGTCTTTAAATAAGGGGGACTCTTTGGAAAGAGGAATTAGAAAATCCAGAAGCGGAAGTGTTGTAAGTGACAAAATGGATAAAACCATTGTAGTTCAGGTTGAATATCACTACAAACATCCTTTGTACAAAAAAATTTTGAAGAAAGTTAAAAATTATAAAGCTCATGATGAAAATAATGAAGCCAAAGTTGGCGACAAGGTAAAGATTTCAGAAACAAGGCCATTAAGCAGAACAAAAAGGTGGAGACTTGTTGAAATAATTAAGAAAGCAGAATAATTGAAAGCAGGTTATAAGGAAGGGCTGTAAGATGATTCAATCTTATTCTAGAGTTAGAGTAGCCGACAATACCGGTGCAAGAGAGTTAATGTGTATTAGAGTTCTGGGCGGCACAAGAAAAAGATATGCAAAAATTGGGGATATATTTGTGGCAACTGTTAAAGATGCCAATCCGGGTGGAGTTGTTAAAAAAAGTGATGTTGTAACTGCTGTTCTTGTAAGATCTGTAAAGAAATACAGAAGGAGAGATGGCTCTTATATCAGATTTGATGAGAATGCAGCAGTTATTATAGATAAACAGGGAAATCCCAGAGGAACAAGAATTTTTGGTCCGGTCGCAAGGGAGTTAAGAGAGAAAAATTTTATGAAAATAATTTCTCTGTCTCCGGAAGTAGTTTGATACATTTTTAAATCAGGAGTAAAAATATGATTAAAATTAAAAAAAATGACAAGGTAAAAGTTATCCAGGGCAAGGATAAAGGCAGGGTTGGAAAAGTATTAAGAATAAGTCCTGCCAAGGAAGCAGTATTTGTAGAAGGAGCCAATATTATTAAAAGGCATACCAGATCAAAAGCCCAGAATAAACCTGGCGGCATTATTAAAAAGGAAGGTCCCATTAACATATCCAATGTTAAGCTTGTTTGCCCGGGTTGTGGGAAAGATACAAGAGTTGGTTTTGAAATAAAAGACGATAATGAAAAAGTAAGAGTCTGCAAGAGCTGCGGACAACAAATTTAATTTTAAGCTGTAAAAGAGGATAAATTATGACAGAAATAAAACGACCCAGATTAAAAGAAAAGTATGAAAAAGAAATTATAAGCCAGTTAATAACAGAATATAAATATAAAAATGTTATGCAGGTTCCCAAGCTGCAGAAAATTACAATAAATATGGGTATAGGCTCAGCAACTTCAAATCCGAAAGATCTTGAAACTGCAGTCAGAGATTTAACCAGGATAAGCGGACAAAAGCCGGTAATAACCAAAGCAAAAAAATCAATAGCAAGCTTTAAGGTCAGGGAAGGTAATGCGATTGGATGCAAAATTACTCTAAGAGGTGCCAGAATGTATGAATTTTTGGACAGACTTTTAAATATTGCTATTCCGCGAACTAAAGATTTCAGGGGAATTTCCAAAAAAGGTTTTGACGGCAGTGGTAACTATACTCTTGGTTTAAGAGAGCAAACTATATTTCCTGAAGTAGATCTGGAAGATTCGCAAGTTATTAAAGGAATGAATATCACTTTTACCATTAATTCAAAAAATGACGCGGATTCTTACAGTTTGCTTGAAAAATTTGGTTTTCCATTTAAAAAATAATTTTTTATTACAGGAGGATTTTTTGGCTAAAAAGTCATTAATTGTAAAACACAGCAGAACACCTAAGTTTCCATCAAGAAAATATAACAGGTGCAACAGGTGCGGCAGACCAAGAGGATATTTCAGAACTTTTGGTTTGTGCAGGATTTGTCTTAGGGAGCTTGCTTACGAAGGAAAAATACCTGGACTGACAAAGTCCAGCTGGTAATTAAAGGAGGAATTAATGGTTGTTTCGGACCCTATTGCTGATATGCTGACAAGAATTAGAAATGCCAATAAGGCAAAGCTTAATTTTGTTGATATTCCTGATTCAAGAATTAAACAGGATATTGCAAAAATTATGTTTGAAAAGGGTTTTATAAAAAATTTTGAGGTAACAAACAGCAATGCTGTCAAGTCTATCAGAGTATATTTGCAATTTGATAAAAACAAAAATAGTGCGATCACCGGAATCAGGAGAATAAGCAAACCAGGATTAAGAGCATATGCTAAAAGGGATGAGATTCCTAAAATACTCGGCGGGATTGGTACGGTTATAATTTCAACATCAAAAGGAATCATGACGGGTTCTGAAGCAAAAAGATTAGGTCTTGGCGGCGAAATTATTTGTTACATCTGGTAATGTAAAAGGGGGATTTAAAAGTGTCCAGAATTGGAAAGATACCGATTGAAATTCCATCAGGAGTAAGTATAAATATTAATGGAAATAAAGTATCTGTGAAAGGAAAACTTGGAGAACTTACTCAAGAGATTGGAGATTATGTAAATTTATCTGTTGAGGAAAACAAATTAGTTTTAACAAGAAAATCAGATGATAAAACAGGCCGTTCCCAGCACGGTCTTTACAGAAGCCTTTTAAATAATATGGTTAAAGGGGTAAGTGAAGGATTTGAAAAGTCACTTGATATCATTGGTGTCGGATATAGGGCAAGCAAAAAAGGAAATGATCTTGAAATTCTGATAGGGTATTCAAATCCTGTTTTTGTCAAGGCAATTGACGGGATTACATTTGATTTGCCAAATCAGAATCTTATAATTGTCAAAGGAATAGATAAGCAAAAAGTTGGGGAAGTAGCCTATATGATTAGAAATATCAGAAAACCTGAACCTTATAAAGGCAAGGGCATTAAATATAGGGATGAAGTTATTAAAAGAAAAGTTGGGAAAACTACAGCTTCCGGCGGTAAAGTTGGTGCTAAAAAATAGTCAGTTCGGATGTATTAGAATTAATTTTAAGGGAATTCAATAATTTTAAGTATTTTTTTTAATATACAGGAGTTTTAATGAGAACTAAAAGAGAAATCAGGAATAAGGCTGAAAGAAGAAAGTTATCAGTCAGGGCTAAAATAAATAAAATTACTGATCGGCCAAGGCTTTGTGTTTTTAGGAGCAATAATTATGTTTATGCTCAAATTATAGATTCTAAGACTGGCAGCACTATTACTGGCATAAGCAGTAAGATAATTGAAAAAACACCTGACGAAAAGGGTTATCTGGGAGTTTGTTTCAGGACAGGCAAAGCCCTTGCAGAAAAAGCAAAGGAAAAAAATATTGATAAGGTTGTGTTTGACAGAGGCAGCCTTAAATATCATGGAAGAATAAAAGCTTTGGCAGACGGTGCCAGAGACGGAGGATTAATATTTTAAACAGGTTTTTATTTAAGGAGGAGAGTAGTGCCGGAATTTTCTAAAGAAGGAAATATTGCTGAAAAAGTTTTAAAAATAAACAGGGTAGCCAAAGTTGTAAAAGGCGGAAGAAGATTCAGCTTCTCAGCGCTGGTTGCAGTTGGGGATATGGATGGAATGGTTGGAGTAGGCTTCGGTAAAGCCAATGAAGTTTCCATTGCAATACAAAAAGGTGTTCATGCTGCAAAAAAGAATATGTTCAGAATTCCAATAAAAAGTGGCACAATACCCTATGAGATTAATGCAGTTAAGGGTGCGGGTCATGTATTTATTAAACCTGCCACCCATGGAACAGGCGTAATTGCAGGAGGACCTGTAAGAGCAATAATGGAACTTGCAGGCATTAAGGATGTTGTTGCCAAATCCATAGGAAGTTCAAATGCTATGAGTATTGTAAATGCAACAATAGACGGACTTAAAAGTATTAAAAGTCCGGGCGAATTAATTAATAAGGCATAAGCTTTTTAGGAGTCAAAATGGTAAATCTTAACGATCTGGGGCCAGCTTATGGTTCAGTTAAAAATAAAAAAAGAGTGGGAAGAGGAAATGCTTCCGGTCATGGAACAACTTCAGGAAGAGGGAGCAAGGGGCAGCTTTCCAGATCAGGCGGCAAGAGCAAGACAAGGCTTGGATTTGAAGGCGGACAGATGCCTTTAAATAGAAGGATTCCTCATCTTAAAGGTTTCAAAAATACCCGTAAAAAAGAATTCAATATTATAAATTTAAATCAGCTTGAAAAATTTGATGAAGGTTTTACTGTTGATTTTGATGCTCTGGTAAACATGGGTATGATAATGGACAGAGATAATAAAGTTAAAATATTAGGTAATGGGAGTCTGACAAAAAAGCTGATTATTAAAGCTGATTGTTTCAGCAAAAGTGCAATTGAAAAAATAGAAAAAGCCGGAGGAAAAGCGGAGGCAATTTAATGTTTCGGGCACTGTTAAATGCTTTTAGAATCAGGGAATTAAGAAACAGGATATTATTTACTGTTGGAATTCTTGCGCTTTACAGATTTGGAGCTAATCTTACTATTCCCGGAGTTGATCCTTCAAAACTGCTTGATCAGGTTGAAAAAGGAATCATAGGAATGATGGATTTGTTTTCAGGCGGTGCTCTTGGAAAATTTTCAGTTTTTTCACTTGGCATCATGCCTTATATTACATCTTCAATTATCATGCAGCTTCTTCAGGTAGTAATTCCCAAACTTGATGCTCTTGCTAAGGAAGGAGAAAGCGGCAGGAGAAAAGTAAACCAGATTTCAAGATATGTAACTGTTGGTCTTGCACTTATTCAATCTTTTGCAATGACTTTTTATTTCAGAAACTTTGGGGCTGTTCCAAATTTTGATCTGGTGCACGTAAGCTTGATAATTTTGACATTAACAGCAGGGACAACAGTTATTATGTGGCTGGGAGAATTAATAAATCTGCATGGTATCGGAAATGGTATTTCACTGATTATCTTTGCTTCAATTGTTTCAAGAATTCCAGGCGGATTAATCAGTTTGTTCAGAATAAAGGGAACAAACTGGTTTTTAATTGGGTTATTTGCACTTATTTCAGTCGGGGTTGTCATGGCAATAATATTAATTACACAAGGCGAGAGAAGAATTCCTGTTCAGTATGCAAAAAGAATTGTAGGCAGAAAAGTATTTGGAGGTCAGACAACATATATCCCTCTTAAAGTTAATCAGTCAGGAGTTATGCCGATAATTTTTGCAGTATCCATGCTTCTTTTCCCTGCAACAATTGCACAATTTATTAATGTTAAATGGCTGCAAAGTCTTGCAAACTGGTTAAGTCCTTCCATAGGAGGCAGAATAAATCCGTTTTATATCATTGTTTATTCTTTGCTTATCATAGCTTTTGCTTACTTTTATACTGCAATTGCTTTTAATCCAAGTGAAACTTCCGAAAATTTAAGAAAGTATGGCGGTTATATTCCCGGACTTCGTCCCGGCAAGAATACATCAGATTTTCTTTCAAATATTTTAAACAGGATAACTCTTCCCGGGGCAATTTTTCTTGCCATTATAGCAATACTTCCTGAAATATTGATTGATACGATGGGTATACCATTTAAATTTGGGGGAACCTCAGTATTAATTGCTGTCAGTGTTGCTCTGGAAACTATGAAATGGATTGAGTCACAACTGATGATGAGAGATTATGAAGGATTTATTAAATGAGATTAATTTTTCTTGGAGCGCCTGGTGTTGGAAAGGGAACACAGGCAAAAAAAATTGCATCAAAATTTAATATTCCCCATGTTTCAACTGGTGACATACTAAGAGCTGAAATCAAAAAAGGCAGTATTTTAGGAAAAAAAGCTGCAGAATTTGTGCACAGCGGCAAACTGGTACCGGATGAAATTATTCTGGAAATGATTAAAGAACAGTTTAAAACTGACAGATTTAAATCAGGGTTTTTGATGGATGGTTTTCCAAGAACTCTTGAACAGGCTGAAAAATTCTCGAAACTTTTAAAAGAACTTGATATAAAAATTGACAGAGTGATAAATATTGTTGTTGATGAAGAGGAAATTGTAAAAAGGCTTACAAACAGACTAGTTTGCGGTGAATGCAAAAAAATATTCAGCTTAAGTGAAGTTAATAAAAACGGCAGTTTTTTATGCGATGTTTGCGGAAGTGAACTTTCAAAGAGAAAAGATGACTCTGAAGAAGTTATCAAGCACAGAATTGAAGTTTATAAATCACAAACACAGCCTTTGGTTGAATTTTACAGTAAAAAAAAGCTTCTTGAAAATATTGACGGGCATGGAACAGAAGATGAAATTTTTGAAAGGATTTTAGCTCGTTTATGATTATTTACAAGTCAGAAGATGAGATTAAAATCATGAAAAGGGCTGGTGAACTTGTTGCCAATGTTCTTTTAAAACTTGAAAGCATTATAAAGCCCGGCATAACTACGGAATTTTTGGACAGGACTGCAGAGGAAATAATTATTTCGCGTAATGCAAAGCCGGCATTTAAAGGATATCTGGGCAGAATTTCAAAAATACCTTTTCCTGGAACAATATGTGTTTCAGTAAATGAGGAAGTTGTCCATGGAATTCCTGGCAAGCGGATTTTATATGAGGGTGATCTGGTATCAATAGACGTTGGTGTGCAGCTTGACGGATTTTTTGGAGATGCAGCTAGAAGCTATAAAGTTGGCAGGGCAGGAAACAAAATTGAAAAGATTATGCAAACTACATGGGATGCTTTAAATGATGCAATTGACAAGTGTGTTGAGGGAAACAGACTGGGAGATATCTCTCACGCAATTGAATCAAGAGCAGCAACCAATGGATTTTCAGTTGTAAAGGATTTTGTAGGACACGGGATTGGAAGAAATATGCATGAGGATCCTCAGGTTTTAAACTATGGTCCCGCTCATCAGGGTCCTTTGCTTAAAAAAGGAATTGTTCTTGCAATCGAACCTATGTTAAATGAGGGAGAAAGTGATATCGAAGTATTGAAAGACTCTTGGACAGTAGTAACAAGGGACGGAAAAATTTCCTGTCATTTTGAAGACACAGTTGCTGTCACTTCAAAGGGCTCAACAATATTGACAAGATTATAAGCAGTTCAAAATATAATTTAAAAAAGTTATAGACATTTTTTGTAATATTTGATATTTTTTAAATTTGCTTTATTTTTTTGAAAGCGGGAGGATATTATTTCAGAAAAAGAAGAAATAATTGAAGTTGAAGGAACAATACTTGAAGCATTACCAAATGCAATGTTTCGGGTGGAACTTGAAAACGGACATAAAATTCTTGCACATATTTCAGGTAAGATGAGAATGCATTATATTAAAATATTGCCGGGAGATACTGTTAAAGTTGAGTTGTCTCCGTATGACCTGACAAGGGGCAGAATAATTTACAGAAAAAAATAATTATATTATTTTATATGGTTTGGCAATTAAGTTTTTAGATTATTATCCTGAAAGACAGATTCAGGATTTTATTAAATTTTAAAGGGATACAAAAAAATACAAAAATATATTTAAATAAAGGAAATTATAATGAAAGTCAGACCGTCAGTTAAAAAAATTTGTAATGATTGCCGTATTATAAGACGTGAGGGCAAGGTAATGATTATTTGTAAAAATCCCCGTCATAAACAAAGACAAGGTTAAGGAGGAAATTCAAGTGGCAAGAATTGCTGGAATCGATATTCCAAGGAATAAACATATAGTTATTGCTCTTACTTATATTTACGGTATTGGTAAACCAACTGCTTTAAAAGTTTTGACCGGTCTCGGCATAGATCCGGCAAGAAAAACCAGTGATTTAACTGAAGAAGAAGTAATAAAAATCAGAGAATATGTTGATTCAAACTTTAAAGTTGAAGGCGATTTAAGAAGGGACGTAAGCCAGAGTATTAAAAGGCTTATTGAAATTAATTCCTATAGGGGCATAAGGCATAAGAGAAATCTGCCCGTCAGAGGCCAGAGAACTCATACTAATGCTAGAACAAGGAAGGGCAGAAAGCCTTCAGTAGGTATTAAGAAAAAAACAACGGCTACCGTTAAATAATCAGGAGGATAAATTTGGCTACCAAGCAAACTGCTAAAAAAAGAATTAAAAGAAAGGAAAGAAAGAATATTCCATATGGGATTGCTCATATTCAATCAACCTTTAACAATACAATTGTTAATATAACGGATCTGAACGGCAACTCAATCGCATGGGGTAGTGCGGGCGGTCAGGGATTTAAAGGTTCAAGAAAAAGCACACCTTTTGCTGCTCAGGTTACCGCAACTGCAGTTGCAAAATCAGCCCAGGAACACGGAGTGTCAAAAGTCGATGTGAGGGTTAAGGGTGTAGGCTCCGGCAGAGAAACTGCAGTAAGATCCCTGCAGGCTGTTGGTCTGGAAATAGGATCAATTACAGATGTTACTCCTGTTCCTCATAATGGGTGCAGGCCGCCAAAAAGAAGAAGGGTATAAAATTTGAATGTCTATAAATATTTACTATAAGGAGTTATTTTAGATGGCTAGAATTAAGGACGCTGTTTGCAAGTTGTGCAGAAGAGAAAAAGAAAAATTATTTTTAAAAGGCTTAAGGTGCTATACGGATAAATGCGGAGTTACAAAAAAACCATATGTTCCGGGGCAGAAAGCAAAAATGAGGCTGGTTGAATCAGAATATTATACACAACTAAGAGAAAAGCAAAAAGCTAAAAGGTATTATGGTGTTCTTGAAGCTCAATTTTTAAATTATTACAGAAAAGCAACAAGAAAGTCGGGAATTACAGGGGAAGTTCTCCTGCAGCTTCTTGAAACAAGGCTTGATAATGTATTGTATCTTATGGGATTTGCAACATCAAGGGCACAATCAAGGCAGATTATTTCACATGGCCATGTTCAGGTAAACAATAAAAAGGTTAACATACCCTCATTTCAGATAAAAGAAGGACAGGAAGTTAAAATAGCAGAAAAAAGTAAGGAATTGATTCCTGTTGTCGAAGCCAGGGATAGTGCGCAAAGCCTAAGCATCCCGGAATGGCTGGAGGTAGATTTTAAGAATTTGAAGGGTAAAGTTGTAAGAATTCCCGTGAGAGCTGACATTAAAGCACCTGTTAATGAACAAATGATTGTCGAACTTTATTCAAAATAATTCTTAAAAATTACTTATATTGATATTTGTATTATTATTTTTATAATTTTTCTCTCTTAATTTCAGGAGGTTAAAATAAATTGTTAAAGATGCATAAACCAATTATTAATGTAAAAATTATCAATGATTTTGAAGGCGAATTTGTGCTTGAGCCTCTGGAAAGAGGATTCGGTCACACGTTAGGTAATTCTATAAGAAGAGTTTTACTGTCTTCAATAGAAGGTGCAGGAATAACTAAAATCAGAATTGAAAATGTTCAGCATGAATTTTCCACACTCGAAGGCTTAAAAGAAGATATTATTGAACTTGTTGGTAATTTAAGACAGATAGTTTTTAAAATGGAGCTTTCGGATCTTGCAATAGTCAAAGTTAATAAAAGTGGTCCATGTGAGATTACTGCTGCTGATATCAGTCTTCCCGCTGAAGTTGAAATCATAAATAAGGATTGCTATATTGGAACATTATCTAAAAACGGGAATTTAAAAGTTGAGATGGTAGTAGAAAAAGGTAAAGGCTACCGGAATGCTGAAGAAAACATATCACAGGGAGATCCAATAGGTGTAATACCCGTTGATACGGTTTTTTCCCCGATAAGAAGAGTAATGTTTAAAGTTGAAAATACACGTGTAGGACAAATGACCAACTTTGATAAACTTACCATGACCATAAAAACAAATGGCAGTATTAAACCGGAAGAGGCATTAAGCCAGTCTTCAAAAATTATAAATGATTATATGTCGTTAATGATTGATTTGTCAGAAAAAACAAAGAATGAAGATCCTATTTTTGAGAAGATTGAGCAAAAGGCTAAGAAACAGCAGTACCCTTCCATTGAGGATCTGGAACTTTCTGTAAGATCATATAATTGTCTTAAAAGAGCAGGTATAGATAGTGTGGAAAAACTTCTGCAGTACACGGAAGATGAGTTGCTTGATATCAGAAATTTTGGTCAGAAATCCATACAGGAAGTTAAAAATAAGGTAAGCGAACTTGGTCTATCATTCAAGAAAAAGTAAAGCAGGAGAATATAGAATATGGTACAGCCAAAAAAGGGAAGAAGATTAGGTGGAAGCGGTACACACCAGAAAGCAATAATGAAAAATCTTGCCATCTCATTATTTGAAAATGGTAAAATTGAAACTACAACAGCTAAAGCTAAATTTTTAAGAATGTTTGTTGACAAATTAGTAGTGTTTGCAAAAAAAGGCGATCTTGCATCAAGAAGACAATGCTTAAAGCTTTTAGGTAATTATGGCACTGTTCAAAAATTATTTAATGAAATAGCTCCTGCTACTTATACACGGTCAAGCGGTTTTACAAGAATTGTCAGATTGAAAAACAGGCTTGGTGACGGAGCGGAAATAGTTCAGATAGAGCTGTTAAAATAATAATCATTGATATCTTATAATTTTTTTAATGATTAATTATAAGGCTGTAATTGAATATGATGGAACATGTTTTTGTGGTTTTCAAATTCAGCCTGAAGGGTTAAGAACAATTCAGGGAGAAATTATCAAAGTTCTTGGCCATATTTTGAATAAGGAAGTTAAAATTGCTTATGCTGGAAGAACAGACAGCGGAGTTCATGCAACAAATCAGGTTATAAACTTTAAATGTGAAAAAAGCCTTGACCTGTATAAATTTAAATGGGCACTGAACTGTCTTCTTCCCGAAGATATAACTGTAAAATCAGTGGAGAAAGTACCGGACTTATTTGACTCAAGACGTGATGCAGTGTGGCGGCAGTACAGTTATTTTGTAGTTAATGATAATTATCAAAGTGTTTTTTTGAAAAAATACAGTATTCTGGTTTGCAAAAAGCTGAATCTGGATATCATGATAAAGTCCTGCAGGCTTTTTACAGGCAAAAAGGATTTTACATCTTTTTGCAGCCCGAATGATGAAAAGGAAAACAAAATCAGGGAAGTTTTTGAATTTGATATTTTTAAAAATAATCTTTTTGGTACAAACGAAGTTATTATTTTTAAAATCAAGGCAAATTCCTTCCTTTATAATATGGTAAGGATTATTGTCGGAACTTTGCTTGAAATTGGTAAAGGCGTAAGAGATATTTCAGCAATAGAGAAAGCTTTTAAGTATAATGACAGAAATTTAACAGGCAGAATTGTCGAAGCTAAAGGATTGTTTCTTACCGGAGTAGGATACAAATAGTTTTATTACCCGATTGGAGGATATATGGTAACTGTTGGCACAAAAACTTATAGTGCAAAAGAAAAAGACATTGAAAAAAAATGGTATGTAGTGGACGCAAGTGGAAAAACACTTGGAAGAATTTCAACTGAAATCGCAAAAATACTAAGGGGTAAAAATAAACCTGCATTTACTCCTCATATTGATTGTGGAGATTATGTAATTGTCATAAATTCAAGCAAACTTGTTGTTACAGGAAATAAGCTTGAGGACAAAAAATATTACAGACATTCCGGATATATTGGAAATTTAAAAGTTACCAGTCTTGGAAAGTTAATGAAAAAAAGTCCGGAGTATGTGCTTTTAAAGGCTGTAAAAGGTATGCTGCCTCATAACATACTGGGAAGAAAGTTGTTAAAAAAATTAAAAGTATATCCGGGACCTCTGCACCCTCATAAAGCGCAGAAACCGGAGGCTATTGACATACAGCAAAGTTAAGATTAATTTAAAATGAATGGTGTTTTATTAGGAGTTTTATTACAAAGACCTGATTTTACAGGCTTGGTTTTTTCGGAAGTTAAAAGGAGAAGAGTTTGGTAGAAGAAGTTAAATATTATGCAACTGGAAGAAGAAAAGAATCTTCGGCTAAAGTTTGGCTTAAGCCCGGGGAAGGTAAAATAATTGTTAATGCAAGAGATTTTAAAGATTATTTTCCAAGAGATACCCTGATTAATATGATTACAGAGCCGTTTAATCTGACCGGCACTCTTAATGCTTACGATGTAACTGCCTTAATTGAAGGCGGCGGTGTGTCCGGACAGGCCGGAGCTTTAAGGCATGGTATTTCAAGGGCGCTGCTGGAAGTAAATCCTGATTACAGAATTATTTTAAAAAAAGAGGGATTTTTAACCAGAGATGCAAGGATGAAGGAAAGAAAGAAATACGGTCTGAAAAAAGCAAGAAAAAGACCTCAATTCTCAAAGAGATAATTTATTTCTTTTTTTAATGAGTTTTCCATGTATTAAAATAAATTTAAACAAGATTGCAGGTAATGCAGAATTAATCAACGGCCGATGTGTCAGGTCTGGCATATCGGTCGTTGGCGTTACAAAGAGCATACTGGCAGATATTAAGATAACAAAAATTCTTAAGAAATCAGGGATAAGAATTTTTGGAGACAGCAGACTTTTAAATCTGCAGAAGCTGCGCAATTATTTTGGTTACGGACAAAAACTTATTCTTTTACGTACCCCCATGATTTCCGAATGCGAAACTCTAGTAGAAATTTGTGATGAATCACTACAGACTGAACCTGAAACAGTCAGGGTTATATCAGAGATTTGCAAAAGAAAGAAAATAAACCATAACATTATTATAATGATTGAAACTGATGACAGGCGTGAAGGCATATATCCTTCGGAAGCAATAGCTTTTTTTGACGAAGCATACAGAAAATACAGGAATATAAAAGTTACCGGGCTGGGTACAAATGCAAGGTGCCTTTCAAAAAGAAAACCTGCATTAAAAAGCATAGATTATTTGATCAGGTTAAGGGACAGGATAAACAAGTTATATGGTTATAAAATTCCTATTATTTCAGGAGGCAATTCCAGTTTATGGAAATATATTGAAGCAGGAATGCTCCCTGAAGAAGTAAACCAGGTAAGAATAGGCGAAGCCATTTTTATTGGTAATGAAACTTCAAATTATGAAGTAATTAAAGAGGCACATTCAGACTGTTTTATTCTCGAAGCTGAAGTTATTGAAGTTAAAGAAAAAAAGGATAAAATTTATAAGGCAATACTTGCTCTTGGTGTTCAGGATGTCAACTGTAAGAATCTGAAAATAAAAAATCCTTTTTATGAAATAATCGGACAAAGCAGCGACCATACTGTTATTGGTTTGAAAAAAGAATGTGTCAACAATTATTTTTTAAGACTGGATTTGCCGGAAGATGAAAGTTTTGAAAAAGAACAATATAATAAAAAAGATAATTTTTCACGTGAATTAAAAGTTGGAAGTATTGTAAGATTCGGTCTGGATTATTTTGGTCTTTTATCATGTATGACTTCACCTTTTGTAGAAAAGAAATATGTTTGACAAGAGATTTAGCTCATAATATCAAAATTAGTGAAAGCATTTCCAATTTCATGATAGGGACAAAAGTAAGAGTACAAGAATCAGGCTGAGTATTTCGAAAACACGCAATCTTTGCCCCAGCTTAGGCAAAGCTTGCTCGGTTTCAGGCTTCGCTCTCCTCTTTAGAGAGGAACCTTGCCCGCTCAGCCTTCAAACGGTTTTCTTAAGTCACCCAGCCTGATCTAATAATTTATTTTCAATTATGAAAAAGGAAATGCTAACAAAATTAGTTAACAGATTTTTTTATAAGTTATGTAATTTTTAATATATAATTTACTGAGTTAGTTTTTTTAAATATAGATATTGGTATTAAATAGATATTTGTATGAGAAATTAT
>JAMDDL010000183.1 GCA_023488645.1 Actinomycetota bacterium
AAATACTTTTTTATCTTTTATCAATGATAAAAATACGGTTAGAACTTTATCTGAACTTGATTTGCTTGAAAATAAGTATCTTGGTAAAAAAAGTTTAATTGCTAAAACTTTAAAGAATATAAATGATGTCAGGCCGGAAGAAAAACCATTAATTGGAAAGACGGTAAATGAAACAAGAAAAAAAATTGAGGATAACCTGAAATCATTAAGAAATAGTCTGACTCTTATTGAATTTGATAAAAAGCTGCGCGAAGAAAAGTATGACTTGACGCTTCCTGGCAGGACTATGACTGTTGGGAGCAAAAATATCCTTAATCAAGTTCAGGAAGAAGTTGAGGAAATTTTTATAGGACTGGGTTATAAAATTGCTGAAGGACCGGAAGTTGAAACAGATTATTATAATTTTGAAGCATTAAATCATCCACCCGACCATCCTGCAAGATCTCTTCATGACACGTTCTTTATATCCGATAATGAATTATTGAGGACTCATACATCTCCGGTACAGATAAGATATATGGAAAAACATAAATCCCCTGTATATATAATTGTTCCCGGTAAAGTTTACCGAAGAGATTATGATGTTACCCATACCCCAATGTTTACTCAAATTGAAGGGCTTGCAGTTGATAAAAATATAAATTTTGGAAATCTTAAATGGACACTTGAAGTTTTTGCAAAATCTGTTTTTGGTAAGGACAGACAGGTAAGATTTAGGCCGCATTATTTTCCGTTTACTGAACCAAGTGCTGAAGTGGATGTATCGTGCAACATATGCAATGGAAAAGGCTGCAGAATATGTTCAAATACGGGATGGCTGGAAATTCTTGGTGCCGGAATGGTTGATCCTAATTTGTATAAATTTGTTAATTATAATCCTGAAGAAGTTAATGGTTTTGCATTCGGAATGGGTATTGAAAGAATAGCAATGCTAAAATACGGTATAGATGATATAAGGTTATTATTTGAAAATGACATAAGATTTTTAAAACAATTTTAAATTTAAATTTTTAAGGAGCATTTTTTAGTGAAAATTACTTATAACTGGCTAAAGGAATTCCTTGAAGGGTTTGAGAAATATTCTCCGCAGGAGATTGCATCCAGGCTGACAATGAGTGGAACAGAAGTAAAGAAAGTGGAGTACTTTGGAGAAAAATATAAAAATATTATTGTTGCCCAAATTGACGGTTTTATTAAACATCCCGATGCAGACAAGCTGTCTCTCTGTAAGGTTAATACAGGAAGGGAAATTTTAAATGTAGTTTGCGGAGCAAATAATTTTAAAACCGGAGATATTGTAGCTCTTGCTCTTGAAGGAGCAAAAATTGGAGATTTTACTATAAAAAAAAGCAAAATAAGAGGACAGTTTTCTGAAGGTATGATGTGCTCTGAAAAAGAGCTGGGACTTTCACAGGAATCTGAAGGAATTTTAATCCTGAAAGGCGATTATATCCCCGGAGAAAGCTTTGCAAAACAAACAGGTCTTGATGACTGGGTTTTTGAAATTGAAATAACTCCGAACAGGCCTGACTGTATGAGCGTTTTTGGAATTGCAAGAGAGATAAGTGCGGTTACTGATTTGAAATTAAATAATCCTGATTGCAATGTTGATAATGAAATCAATCTGGATAAAAAATTTAAAATAGAAATAAAAGATTTCAGGCTGTGTCCAAGATATTCTGCAAAAATTTTTAACAACATAATTAAAAAAGAAACTCCTGTCTGGATGAAAAACAGACTTCTTCTATGTGATGTTAGATCTGTAAGTTTAATAGTAGATTTAACCAATTATGTCATGCTTGAGACAGGGCAACCTCTGCATGCTTTTGACAGTGATCTTCTGGCTTCAAAAAAAATAATAATAAGACCTGCTTCAGATGGGGAATTCATAATTGTAATTGATGGAACTGTAAGGAATTTAAATAAAAATATGATTGTAATTGCTGATGAAAAGGAACCTGTTGCAATTGCAGGTATTATGGGCGGAAAAAATACTGAAATAAATGAAAATACAAAAAATGTATTCCTTGAATCTGCAAACTTTGATGGTCCGTCAATAATGAAGACCTCAAAAAAAATTGGTTTAAGAAGTGAAGCTTCAAACCGATTTGAAAAGAAAATTGATCCTCATTTAACTGTAGCTGCCATTAAAAGATTTGAAAATTTACTAAATAAGATTACAGGACAGCAGTTTGAAAAAGAAATATATGACAGCTATCTTGAGATTAACAGAGAAAAACTTATAAATCTAAGATTTAAAAAAATATTTCAGGTGCTTGGGATAAAGATACAAAAAAATACTGTTTCGCAAATACTGGAAAAACTTGGAATAAAAAATAAGATTGAAAAAGATTATGTTTCTGCGTTAGTGCCTTCATTCAGATTTGAAGATCTGGAAAGGGAAATAGATTTAATTGAAGAAATTGCAAGAATTTATGGTTTTGAAAAAATTCCCACGCAGAAAATCAAGTCTGATTCAAATCAGGGCAGATATACGTATTATCAGAAAATAATTAAGGAAATCAGGCAAAGTTTAGCTGATGCAGGATTAAATGAAGTTATAAACTATTCTTTTACAAGTCTTAAGGAATTTAAATTCTTTAAATTAAACGAGGAAAAGGAATTCAGGGATTATGTTAAAATTTTAAATCCTTTAAATGAAGATTTTGAGATTTTAAGAACTTCTCTTATACAGTCTCTTACCGGAAATTTAAAGAATAATATTTCAAAAAAAATCACGGACTTGAAAATTTTTGAAATATCCAAAGTATTTTTCAAAAATGCTACTGAAGATAACCTCCCGGTTGAAAAGAACAAACTGGCTGTTTTAATTTCCGGCAGGGCAAGCCTTAAAAGCTGGAACAAAAGTGAAAGATTTTTTGATTTTTACGATTTAAAGGCAATAATTGAATATTTGTTTGAAAGATTTCAATTAAAAGACAATTTATCAATTTCAAATAATGAATACAGATTCTTTCACCCTTCAATAAGCGGAAATATTAATTTAAATAACGATAATATCGGAATAATTGGAAAGATACATCCGCAGCTTGCCAATACTATGGATATTAAACAGGATATTTATTACTTAGAAATTGACCTTGACAAATTCATTGCAAAATCCCAAAAGGAAAAAAAATTCTTATCCATTCCTCAATTTCCGTCAGTTAATATAGATATGGCAATTGTTATTGATGGTAAAGTGTCAAATAAGGACATTGAAGATGAAATTTCAAGAAATGGCGGACAAATTTTAAGAAATATAAGATTATTTGATCTTTATAAGGGGAAACAAATAGAAGATGGTAAAAAAAGCCTGGCTTATTCTCTTGAATTCAGAGCTGATGACAGGACATTAAAAGACCTTGAAGTTGAAATAGTTTTTAAAAGGATAGTGCAGAATCTTTCCAGGAAATTTAATGCAAAATTAAGAGAGTAAAGAATACATAAAAGTTAATAGGAATCATTGGCTCAAGAATCAGGCTTAGATATTTCGAAAACACGCAAGCTTTGCCCCAGCGAGTCAAAGCTTGCTCAGATTTCAGGCTTCGCTCTCCTCTCTAAAGAGAGGAACCCTGCCCGCTCCGCCTTCAAATGGTTTTCTCAACACTTAAGCCTGATTTAATTATTTATTTCGATTACGAAAAAAGGAAATGTTGACAACATTTAATGATTAAATATTAGATAATATGATAAAATAAATTTAAGTCTCTTCCTTAACCATTGGAACGAATGAAACCCCGCATATTTCTTGTCTGATAATTTTTTTACCGTCCTTTTTTATTTTGTAAAGAGTTTGAGACCATCCTGAAAAACCTAGCGGAATAACCATTATACCGCCATCCGTTAACTGTTCAAGCAGAGGCTTCGGTATTTCCTTTGGAGCGGCAGTTACAATTATTTTATCAAATGGAGCTTCTTCAATCCAGCCGTCATATCCATTGGAATTGCTGAAATGTATATTTTTATAATTCAGACCGTTTAAAATTTTTTCTGCTCTTTTTATTAAACCTGTTATTTTTTCAATTGTAAAAACTTGTCTGGTAATTTCAGCCAGCACTGCTGTCTGATAACCTGAACCTGTACCTATCTCAAGAACTTTGTCGTCTTTTGTTAACTCCAGCTCCTGGGTCATCAAAGCAACAATATATGGCTGAGATATGGTTTGACCAAATCCTATGGGCAAAGGATAGTCCGAATAAGCTTCTTTTAAGTAATTTGTTTCTACAAATAAATGCCTGGGGATTTTTTTCATTGCAGTTATAACATTATTATCAGTAATGTTTCTTGCAATTATCTGTGTATTTAACATATTACTTCTTAAATTACTAAATTTTTCATTTTCATCCATAATTTTTAATTATTAAAATTTTAATAATCAAATTCATAGCTTCATAATAAAACAGGATAAATTTTTTTTAAATAAAGTGAAAAAATAAATTTAAAATTTGTTTTTATTTGTTCTTATTGTTTTTTTCCTCATTTATTATGGATTTTTCGAAAGCTTGTTTTATGGCAATGTTTTCATTTAATTTTGTGAACTTTTCTTCAAGAAGTCTTAACTTTTTATATATATTAAATAAAAATAAAAATATTATCAGTATGGATAATGCAATAAAAAAATCAAATCCTGATTTAAATCCAAGAAAATGGGCAACTTTAACGGATAATTGTGGAAAAACTGAAATTAAAATAAGAGCTGCAAGGATTAAAATCCAGAAAATCAGTTCATTTATAATAAGTTTTTTATTTTTTATTTTTATAAAAATATTTGCAAGAACAGCTATACCCAGAATAATTGTAATTATATAAACAGGATGCATTTAAACCTCCCTTATCCGAAAATCCATTTTAAAAACATCTTTGAGACAATATAAAAACTATTGTAAATTTTCTGACCTTTTTTTATTGAATAATTTGAATATTTTACTGTAACAGGAATTTCCTTATATTTGATTTTTTTGAGTTTGATTTCTTCTATGATTTCCGAACAGTATTCCCATCCATTGGATTTTATATCTATATTTGATGCTGCATATTTACTCATGGCTTTCAGTCCATTGTGGGTATCGCTTGAAATAATTCCATACATTAAGAACATGAGAAATGCGCCTGATTTTAAAATAATCTTTTTAAATAACGGCACATTGCTGCCATTATTTAAAAATCTGTTGCCAAGTGTTATTTCTGCTTCCATATTTATTATTGGAGTTATAAGGTTATTAATATCTGCTGCAAGATGTTGCCCGTCAGCATCAAAAGTAACTATAATATCTGCATTTTTTAGCAGAGCATAATCTACTCCTGTTTTTATTGCAGCTCCCGGTCCCATGTTTACAGGATGTTTAACCAGATTTACATTATGTTTTTTTACTATTTCTGAAGTTTTATCCGAAGAGCCGTCATCAACTACAACAATATTGCAGTATCCGTGGTCCATTAAATCTCTTAATACATGACTTATCATCTCTGCTTCATTATAAGCAGGTATGACAATATAAGTTTTAAATGCCTCATTCATTAAAGTATTTAAAAAGTATTATCAGTTAACCTGAAATGATAAATCTTTTGCATTAAAATAAATACCCCCTGTTGTCATTTTTAATTTTATATTAAAAATTCCTATTTTTGCTGCCGTAACTTTAAAAATTAAATTAATATCACTTTCAGAAGGAACAATATAGTCGCTGACCCACATATACATTCCTCTGCTGATTCCCGGATCCTGTTTAATGTATCCATCCTGCAGTACCCCCGAAAATTTTAAACCTTCCGGTAATTTCAATTCAATGGAATTAATTTTTAAAATTTCATTGCCGTTATTTTTTATTTTATATTCTATAATAATTTCTTTGCCGAATTTAAGATCGTTACTATTGATATTACTTATTATTTCAACTTTTGGGGCTGCTTTTGTTATTTTATATAATTGAAGATTTTCATCATACCTGTCCCAATAAAAAGATTTTCCAACTTTTTCAGTCACAAAAATCTGATTTATTGCATCATCATTTCCAACAAAATAAACTGGAATGCCTTTTTTTACCTGTTCTGCTATCTTATCAAAATTATACTCAGCCTCACTGTTTCCAACAAGCCGGATATTTTTATCTTTTTGCTCAAATTTTTGTATAAAAACTGCAATATTAATTGACGCAGAATATGCATAAAGTTTTGCATTTTTATCCATTGACCTGTAAGCATTATCCCAAAATACATAAATGCCTTTGGGTTTTCTAAAGTTGCATTTTTCAAAATTATTTATGATTAATATAACAGGCTGAGAGGCAAATATTAAAAAAAGAAAGGTAATTAATATGTATTTGGCAGAATTAATCGTTTTAATTTTTGTATTATTTTTTGAAAGTTTTTCAAAAATTAATTTCACCATATCTGCAATAAGCAGAAATCCGCAGCCTATATAAACAGACATTATTAATAAAATATTTAAAGTATAATTCTGTACAGCCCAATCAAGATATTGTGTAGTAATTATTAAATTTATGATAATGGCAATAAATGTAAATAGTGCAAATTTCCAGTTCTTTTTAAAAAGATAAACAAGGCCAATGACTGCAATTATTATTAAGAAAATTCCATAAAAATTTCTGACTAATTTCAGATAATCTAACATAACTTTTAATATTCCTGAAAAATTTTTATTCCCAAAACTGCCGCCAAAAGTAGCACCTGATTCTTCACGACCTGTAATAAAATAAATGAACTTTATAAGAGTGCCGGCTTTCCCGTATCCCTGAACAGATCTTATATAAATATAAGAATAAGTAAGGGAGGGAAGTATAAAGAAAATAATACTTAATAGTATTGCTTTGAGGTTTTTAAATATTGCAGGTTTAATTATTATAATCAAAATTAAAAAAGCTGGAATCAAAAAAAATGCGATAGGATGGTTTGTTGTTAAAAGCCCGAGACTGAAAAAACATAAATATAAATTTTTTCTTACGGGATTTTCCTGATATTTCAAAATGGCAAATAACAAAAATGCTATAAAGAAACTGTTTAAAGTATCAAATTCAAGTCTGTTGGCAACAAACCAGTATGGGAAAACAAAGGCAAAAGATAATGATGATATAAGGCTTAGAAATTCATTTTTTATTATCTTATTTATAGCAAGAAATAAAAATAATATGGTAAGTGAGCCGAAAACAGATGAAATAAGATTTAATCTTAAGGCAAGAGGGCCTATCGGGATAATGGAAAATAATTTTCCGATAAGTGAAAAAACAGGATAACCGGTGGGTGGAAGAAGCATCATTTGGGGAAGTTCATTTGCGTACCATGAGGTGTCTCCTCCAACTAATTTTCTTTCAAGAGTTATAAGATAAAATGCTAGGGGGATAAGGACTGGAGCAATACCGAAAATCAATAATTTATTTTTAAAATAAAAATCTTTTAGTTTTCTAATCCTCATTTTTATTGCCACATATAAGATATGTAAGATAATTATTTTTTAAAATTTACAAATATGAAAAATATTTGGAAGACTTCAACTTTGCTAAAATCTGTCTCAAGCTTTTTCAATATATCAATTTTATCCAAATTCCGACTAATATTAAATGATATTAAAAATTTTTGTTTTTTACATTTTATTTAAATACTTTTAAAAATTAATTCCGGTTCTTAAATTAAATTTTTTTTAAGAAATATTGACAGCGAATTAAAATATGGTTATTATGTAAATGTTTACAGTAAATGTTTTCATTCTTTATTTTTGAATTCTATAATCATAAAATATCTAATTTAATATCTAATTTAAGTTAAAAAAATATTTGAAATTTTATGGAAGAAAAAGAAATTAACGAAAATCAAGATGGCAACAAACTTCTCAAAGTAGAAAAAATTGTCAAAGTTTTCCCTGGAACAGTTGCGCTTAATGAGGTTGATTTTGATTTGGACAAGGGAGAAGTCCATGCAATAGTTGGAGAGAACGGTGCGGGAAAATCTACACTTATGAAAATACTTTCTGGTGCATATATAAAAACTTCAGGTTCAATTTATATTGACGGGAAAGAAATAGAAATCAGCAATGTTTTAAATGCAAGCAATCTGGGTATAAGCATGATTTATCAGGAGTTGGAAAATATTCCAAAAATCACTGTTTCAGAAAATATTTTTATAGGAAGATTGCCAGGTACAAGATTAAAGGGTTTTGTTAATTTTAAAAAGTTATATTCAGAAACTAAAAGAATATTAAACGAATTTGAAATAAACATTGACCCCGGTACAAGAGTTAGCAAATTAAGTATTGCTCAACAGCAATTTGTAGAAATCATTAAAGCAATTAATGCTCAAAATGCAAGAATAATCATAATGGATGAACCAACTTCTTCACTGACAAAAGATGAAACTGAAAAGTTATTTTCGATAATTAAAGAGCTTAAGAAAAAGTGCATAAGTATAATATATATTTCTCACAGACTGGATGAGGTCATTGGAATTGCGGACAGGGTTAGTGTATTTAGAGATGGTAGAAATGTCGGAACATTAGACAAGAATAATTTTGATGCACAGAAGATAATCTCATTAATGATTGGCCATACGATTGAAGAAGATAAAAAGGAAAAAGTTGAAAGAAAAAAAATAGTTTTTGAAGTTAGAAATTTAAACATAAAAAATAGGATTAAAAATTTTAATCTTAAACTTCATGAGGGTGAAATACTTGGAGTTGCAGGACTTATGGGTTCGGGAAAAGATGAATTGGTAAAAAGTCTTTTTGGAATCTGGCCTACAACCTCTAAAGAATTATATTTTTATGATAAAAAAATATCTGTCAAATCGCCGAGAGATGCAGTGAATTTAGGTATAGTTTATTTACCTGAAGAAAGAAAGATTCAGTCATTATTTTTAACTTTAAGTGTGAAATATAATATCTCCCCAATCTGGCTTTTTAATAATTACAGAAAATTTTTTATAAATGATATAAGGGAAAATGAGTTAAGCAAACAGTTCATAAAAAAGCTTTCTATTAAGACTCCTTCCGTATATCAGCAGATAATAAATTTAAGTGGTGGTAATCAGCAGAAAGTAATATTTTCAAGATTAATTGCAGTTAAACCTAAATTAATGATTTTAAATGATCCGACAAGAGGTGTTGATGTTGGCAGCAAGGAAGAAATTCATAATTTAATTCACCAGATGGCTCTTGATGGGACTTCATTTATAATACTTTCCTCAGAAATTCCTGAAATAAGTAAAATTGCAAACAGAGTCATAGTCTTATCAAAGGGAGAAATTTGCGGTGAATTTATTGATGAAAAGGTTACTACTAAAGATATATTAATTTGCGCTACAAGGGTTTAAATATGAAGAATAAAAGCTTAAATTTTTTAAAAATTCAGACAAATCTGGTTATATTAGTTTTACTTGTTATTATTCTATCAATTACTGTTCCTTCATTCAGACAAGTATCAAATTTTCTTAATATTTTAAAAAGTATTTCTGTTATTTCAATAATCAGCTGCGGAATGACCTTAGTAGTAATTGGTGGTGGTCTTGACTTGTCTGTTGGTTCAACCTTTTCACTGGCAGCAGTTATATCAATTGTTATGATCAATAAAAATAGTGTTGTTCTGGCAATTATCGTTCCCATTATTGCTGCAATTATAATTGGGATTTTAAATGGTGCTATTACAAGCTATTTTAATATTAGTTCAATAATAGTCACTTTAGGTATGTTATCTGTTGTTGGAGGTTTTGCTCTTTTTTATGTAAATGGGGGGACCCAAGTAGCAAATCCAAATAAAATATTTGAATCAATCGCAAAAATTAATTTGTTTAAGATACCTTTATATTGCTATATCTTTATTATTATAGCCATTATTTATGAAATATTATTAAAGAGAACCACTTTTGGTAGGAATCTAATCTTAATAGGAACTAATCCAGAGGCGGCAAAGATAATTGGTATAAACATTACCTTAACAAGGTCGTTAAGCTTTATCATATGCAGTGTTTCAGTGGCAATAGCTGCAATTCTTTTATCATCAAGGTTAATGACTGCTGCTCCAACTGCTGGAGTAGGTTATGAATTTGACGTAATAACTGCAATAGTAATAGGTGGTATTAGTTTAAGTGGTGGAAAAGGAAATATTTATAATACAGTTATTGGAGCTATATTACTGGGTGTAGTTATAAATGCTTTAACACTTACTAATGTTCCGTTTGCATTTCAAGCTATTACCAAAGGATTTTTAATTATTTTAGCTATTACTCTGGATGTAAGAGCAAGGAGTAGTTTTGAAAACTAATAAAGTATTAGATTTTTTTAATGAACAAAAAATTTTTGTAGTTATAATTTTAATAGCTATTATTTTAACCATCAAAACAACTTATTTTATTAGTTTTACTAACATAATAAATATCCTCATGTTTATTTCTATTGAGGGCATTATTGTAATAGGAATGACCTATCTCATTATTTTAAAAGAACTTGATCTTTCCATCGGATCTACCATGGCTTTAAGTGGAGTTTTAGCGATATATCTACAAAAATATGGAATATTTGTTGGAATAATTTCAGGATTATTACTAGGGATGGCTGTAGGATTATTAAATGGATTTCTGGTTACCAAATTGAAATTGACTTCCATTGCTGTAACACTTGGTACGATGGTCATGTTAAATGGTTTTGTTTTTGCATTTACCAATAGTGCAACGATTAAGGGTACTAATAAATCTTTTCCTTTAATAGCAAATACAACAGTTTTTAAAATTCCTATTCCCATAGTTGTTTTTTTAGTCCTCGTCATAATTTTTGAAATTATTCTAAAGAGAACCTATTTTGGGAGAAATATATATGCTGTTGGTGGCAATATTATCGCCAGTAAATTTTTTGGCATAAAAGTAGAAATGGTTAGAATAGCTGCCTTCGTTTTAACTGGTTTTTTGGCAGGCCTAGCTGGAGTTTTACTTGCATCAAAAATAAATATCGCCTCTGGAAGAATAGGTCTCAATACAGCCATATTGGTAATTACAGCAGTACTCTTAGGTGGAGTAAGCCTTTCAGGTGGAGAAGGATCAGTGTTTAAGGCATTTCAAGGAATGCTACTCATAGGTATTTTAAATAATGCAATGGTTATATTACAAATTAATGACTTTATTCAAGATATAATCAGGGGTTCAATTCTGATAATAATTCTTATTATTGCTGGTGTAAGTATAAATAGGGCAAAGTATATTTAGATTTAAAAACTTGATTGTAAATATCAATATCATTAACACGTAAGGAGGTGAAAATAGGAAACTTCTTTAGAGTCTGCAATAAGAAATTAAAAAACAGATATTAAAAAACGATAGGGAGGTGACTTAAGAGATATTTTATTTATTTTTTTAAAAAAAATATTAAGAAAAGGAGTTCTTCAAGAAATGAAAAGAATAAAAATTTCTACAATTGTTCTTGTGACTTTTGCAATTATTGCTACTCTTGTTATTTTGCCAGGTTGCAAAACAGCAGTTACAACGACAACTGCAGCAGCAGCTACAACGACAACTGCAGCAGCAGAAACTACCGCAGCTGAAACTACTAAAGCAGCTAAAACTTATAAAATAGTTAATCTTTGGCTAGGTATGGCAGCACCATATTGTCCTCCGTATAAAGCTACATTTGAAGCCGGTGCCAAAGAAAATGGGTGGGATTTAACATTTTTTGACGGTAAATTTGATGCTGCTCTGCAAGCAAATCAAATGGACGAAGCAATTGCTATGAAGCCTGATTTAATTATTCTATGTGCTCTTGATGCATCAGGTATGGCTGCCGGTATGAAGAAAGCATTTGATGCTGGTATTCCTTTAATAGTGGATCATACTCTTGCAAATAAGGAAGATCAGCAATATACAATTGCTTATACAGGTCCTGATAATTATACAGAAGGTCTGTTAGGCGGTGAGCTTATGAATGAAGCGCTTGGCGGAAAAGGTAAAGTAGTTATAATAACTGGCGCAACAGGTCAGGAAGCAGCAATAAACAGGCCAAAAGGTTTTAGAGACAAACTAAAAGAGCTCAATTCCCAAATAGAAGTTTTAGCTGAGCAGACTGCAGAATGGGATAAAGCTAAAGCAACAAAAGTTATGGCAGATTTCATAACCAGATATGGTAAAGAATTAAATGGAGTTTATGGAGCTGATGATACATTAGCTGTAGGTGCTTTTATTGCTCTTCAGGAAGCAGGATATAAGAAGGGTGATCTTATACTAGTTGGAGTAGGCGGAAGCAAGGAAGGCCTTGCTGCGATTAAAGATGGAACTATTTATGGTACAGTTCTACAGTCACCTGTTGCAGGGGCAAAAGCTGCAATTGAAACCATAAAGAAGGCATTGGAACAGGGTATCAAACCTCCTAAACAGATGGATCCATATTTGAGATTCATGCCATTACCAAAAATAACTGCTGCAAATGTAGATCAATATCTACCTGGGGAATGGTAAAAGCATGGTTGTTTGGCATAGCAAGTTCTATCTTGCTATGCCAAGTCTTTTTTGAGAAAACAAGAAAATTATAACCTAATTATTTGAGAAATTTAATCAATATTTTTAGTAAAAAAAGAAATATAAAAAGGAAATATAAATGTTATGCAGAAATGAAAAAACAAAGGTTGGGCTTATAGTTACAATGTCAGAAGATGTTTGGCCTGATGATTTCGTTTCTTTAGTTGCAAGCTTCATAAAACCTGCAAAAGATATGCTTGAAAAGCTGAATTTTGAAGTTATTACAAGTGGAAAACTTTGCAGGAGTATAGCTGATGCAAGAGAACAGGGAAAGTTTCTAAGAGATAAGGAAATTGATGTATTAGTTAACCATGTAGGTACCTGGACTTATGCCAATGACAGCATAGCTGTTACTCAAATTGTAAATGTTCCCGTGATAGTATGGCCTGCTTACAGCAGGGACTCATTGGGAATAGCAGGTGGAGTAATAGTCAGGGGTTCTCATGAAGAATTAAACTTGAAGAATTACATAGTTTATGGTGATTACAACGATAAAGAACTTCAAAAAGAAATTTCAGTTTTAATTAAGGGAATAGCAGGAGCTACAAAACTTAGAGGTTTAAGGTTTGGAATAGGCGGGACTAGAAGCATGGGAATGATTGCTGCACAACCTGATCCCAATCAATGGTCCCGTGATTTTGGAATTGATGTTGATGGTTTTGAGCAGGTGCTTCTTATAGAGAGAGCAAAAAAATATGGACAGAAAAAAGTTGATGAATTTTATAACTGGATGCTAAAGGAATTTAAAGGCATACAGGTAAAAAAAGAAGTAATGGATGCTCAAATAAGAATGTATTTTGCTCTTAGGGATTATATTATTGAAAGGGATTATGATTTTGTTGCAGTTAAATGCCTGCCTGAATTACCCTATATATACACAACTTTTTGCCTGGCACACAGTTTGCTTAATGACTCAAGTAATGATGGTTTTGGAATAAAATGCCCGTTTGTTGCAGCATGTGAAGCTGACTGTAATGCTGCTCTGACAATGCAGATTCTAAAAAGTATTTCAAATAAAACGTCCTTATTTACCGATATTCTTTATCTGGATTATGAGAAGAAACTTGCAACCATGGGAAATTGTGGCTCACAACCTACAGATTTGGCTCCATCAAGAAAAGATGTTTGCTGGGTTAACGAAGGTTTCATAGGACATACTTTTAAGATTGGTTGTGCTTGTCCAAGATATTTTGGGAAAGAGGGTGTGGTTACTGTTGCCAGACTCACCAGAGTGAACGGTAAATATCATATGCTTGTTACTTCAGGAAATTCAATTAGGTTTGACCCAAAACCAGAAGAAGAAGCTGGTTCGAAGCAACACCCGAAACATTTTATCAGGTTTAATTGTGATGACCATAATTTTGTAAGATCACTTAGAACAAACCACTTACATTTGGTTTATGGGGATTATGTTGAAGAGTTAAAAACCACATGTGAAGTTTTAGACATTATTCCTGTAGTACCTAAATAATTATTTAAACATAATTAAAATTTTAAAAAATTTCAGATCTTAAGAATATGGGAAAAAATAAATAGACTCCTAATATTTTATTTGGATAAATAACTAATTTTGAGAAATAAAGAAATGATGGAAAAACAAATAAATTTCAAAGAAAAATTTAAAGAAATAATAGAACATAAAACTAAGAAAAATTTTTTACTGGATTATGGTGGAGACCAGGCATCTGTTTCTATTTTTGCTTACAATAATGTTCTTGCAAAATTAGGGATTAAAAGAACACCTCGTATAAACAACTTTGTGCAATTGTCATCCTTACCTGAAAAAGAATTTCTTGATAAATATAGTATTGGTTTCAGGTGGCTTTATCCAAAACCTTCAAAAAAGACAAAAAAATTACTTGAGCAGTATAAAGAAACAGTAAATATTAATATTGGTGAAGAAATAAAAAAGGGCTATGTTTCAGGTGGGACAGGCAAGGTTTTTTTAGATGAGTGGGGTGTAAAATGGAAAAGATCTGCTTATTATTTTGAAATGATCGAGCACCCTCTTGAAGGAAAATCTCTTGAAGAAATAAAAAAATATAAATTTCCGGATCCTTCCGATAAAGACAGAATTGAGAATTTAAATAAAGAACTTGACGCATATTTAAAAGAGAATCTGGATTATATTATTTCTCTTAGCCAGTCATATGGAGGAATACTGGAAACAGCATTGTGGATCAGGGGGTTTATGGATTTTTATATGGATATTGCTTCTAATAATAAAGAGGGAAATTATATTCTGGACAGCATTAAAGAATATTTTATTGAGTGGAATAGAAACTATGTCAGTTCAATTAATGGCAGAGCGGATATTGTAGCAACGGGGGATGATTATGGGATGCAGGACAGAACAATACTTGCCCCTGATTTATGGAGGAGGCAAATAAAACCAAGATATGAAGAATTAATATATGATTCAAAATCTAAATATAAAAACATAAAGTGGTTTCATCATTCATGCGGTTCCATATACCCAATAATAAATGATATGATAGAAATAGGAATTGATATATTAAATCCGATTCAACCTACGGCTAAGGATATGAATCCTGAAAAGCTTAAAAAGGATTTTGGAGATAAAATTACTTTCCATGGAGGTATAGATGTTCAAAAATTATTGCCTTTTGGTACTCCTGATCAAATCAGAAATGAAGTTAAGAAAATAATTAATATACTCTCAGAGAACGGCGGATATCTGGTTGCTCCTTCTCATAATATTCAGGCAAAGACTCCAGTTGAAAATGTCCTGGCATTTTACGATACTGTTAATGAATGCTTTAATGAAATAAATATGTAAGAAACAAGTAAGGTAAATTATTGTGGTAATATTTAGTAAAATCGGATTATTTAGACTTAGGTAAAAATATTAGCAATTAAATTTTTATATGTTTTTTATAATTTTAAATTGAAAGGAAGACTATTATGGAAGAAGAATATGACCATGTAATGTTCATGCAAAAAATAAAGTCTGAAAAAACCGAAGATTATATAAAAGCTCATCACGAAGCCTGGCCGGAACTGCTGAAAGCCATAAGAGACTCAGGTATTGAAAGAGAATTTGTCTGGGTTAATGAGGATACTTGTTATATTTATATGATGGCTAAAGATTTTAACAAGGCAATGTCTGATTTGGCTAAGACAGAAATATTTAAAAAATGGTCGGATAAAATGGAAGGGTTCCTGGCTAAAATGCAGGATTATTCTGAAGGTGGTCAGAATGTTGTTACTTTTAATAAGGTTTTTGATTTAGAGACTCAGCTCAAGAAAATAAAATAAAAAAATAACTTATAAAGACATGACAGACATAAAAGATGTGGCAAAACTTGCAGGGGTAAGTATTGCTTCAGTTTCAAGATATTTAAATTCTCCGGAGGTTGTAAAGCCTTCAACAAGAAAAAATATCCAGGAGGCGATAAAAGAACTTAATTACAGACCTTCTGATATAGCTCAGAGCATGAGAAATCAAACTTCGAAGTATATTGCTCTGGTTCTTGAGGAAGTATCCAATCCTTTTTATACCGAAGTTCTTAACGGTGCAGAAGAGTGTGCATTAAAAAATGGTTTCAATATAGTTGTTTTAAACATCAATAAAGATTTGAACAAAAAAACACTTTATTATGATATTGTTTTCAGAAGAGGATTTGTCGGTGTTATATACTGTTTTTCAATGCAGGAAAGTGATGAAAAAGTCTTAAATAACCTTAAAAATAAAGAAATCCGCTTTGTTTTAATAGAAAATGAAATGTTTAAGGATAAATTTTTGTGTGTAAATACAAATAACTATAAAGCAGGATATGATGGAACAAAATATCTTCTCGGAAAAGGTCATAAAAATATCGCATTTATAGGTTTTAACAGATTTTCTGATCAAATTAACGCAAGAAAACAAGGATATCTCGACGCTCTTGGAAAATATTCAATTAAGAGCGATGAATCGATAATTTTCGAGACAGATTTGAGTGTTGAAGGTGGTCTGAAAATTGCAGAAAAATTGATAAAAGATATTGATAAGTTTAGTGCAATATTCTGCTGCTCGGACACAATAGCTATTGGTATTATTAAATATTTTAATAAAAATAAAATAAAAGTGCCTGATGATATTTCCATTTTAGGATTCGATGATATCGAATGGGCAAAAATAATTGATCCTGCATTAACCACTATCCATCAGAGAAAGAAGGAACTTGGGTACAAGGCAGTTAAAAAAATAATTTCGATGATCGGGAAAAACAGAAAACAAAATTCCGTTATTTTGGATGCATATATCGTTAGTAGGGAAACTGTCAGAAATATTAATAAATAATTTTTTACTAACTTTTTAAAAATTTTAGAATAGGGAGCATTTTTATGAATATCACTAAAGAAGAAAGAATTTTAAGAACAATAAACAGAAAAGAAATTGATTATCTTCCAAGTCAGATTGTTTTTGCTGACAGATCAAGATATACGGAAATAAGCAAAGCTTTAGGTCTGTCTTCGGAAAACGAGCTTGACGATTATCTGGAAAATCATTTTTTTATTACTTTCACAAAGCAGGATAAACCGATGATTTACAGGGATGTTAAAGATGAAATAGAAAAGATGAAAGTAGATGGTTATGCAAATCCTGACTGGGAAAATAATGTCGTTTATGATGATTGGGGTATGGGTTATAAGGTAGGAGTCGGCTCTTTTTTTGTTTCCTTTCATCCCTTGCAGGGTAAAACAACCAAAGAGATATTAAATTTTATGCCTGAAAGAATAAAAGATGCTGTAACTGAGAAAAATATTAATATTGCTGTTAATAAATATACCTACCCAGATGCATATCAAAGAGGTAATTTTGATGACTGGGAAAAAGATCTGAAAACTTACTCCGGCGATTTTATGGTATGGCCATCGGGTTATGGCGGTATTTATGAAAGGTCTTATCATATTCTTGGCTGGAATGAGTTAATGACTTATATTGCTTCTGAGCCATCAATTGTTGAGGAAGTATTTGACAAAGTTCTTGATTATAAGTTAAAGATAGCTAAAAAGACGGTGGATATCGGATTTAAAATGGGACATACCGGAGATGATTTTGGAACACAAAGCAGCGGGTTTTTTTCTGACAAAATGTTTAAAACTTTAATTCTTCCGAGATTAAAAAAATTGTTTGAAGTATTCAAGAATGCACATATTCCTATTATGATGCATTCTTGTGGAAATGTTTCCCAGTATATTCCTGATCTTATCGGTATTGGTCTTGATATTCTGGAACCCTGTCAACCTTGTATGAATCTGAGTTTTTTGAAAAAGGAATACGGAAATGATCTTATATTTTATGGAGGAATAAATACGCAGGTTTTACCGTATTTAAATGAAGAACAAACAACGGAAATGGTAAGGGAAACTATAAAAACTCTTGGAAAGGGTGGCGGATATATAATTGCTCCGGCACAGGAAATAATGAATGATGTACCCATAGCAAACATAAAAGCTCTTATTAAGACAATAAAAGAAGAGCGGGAAAAAGTTTTAAATTTATAAATAAGATTTCGTTAATTTTTTAAGGAGAATAATTGGGAGCTTTTAACGCAACAGGTGTATGGACAGAGGTAAATTATGGGCAGAAAGCAATTTTTGCAACAGCACCATCTGATGAAATTAACATAAATAAAAAAGATAAGGAAGTATTAAAAGATTTAGCTTTCAAAGTCCAAAAATTTGCACTTGAAGAAAAAAATCTGGAAAAGAAAAAACTATGGTATGAGCATAATGAGCTTAAATCAAAAAAACCTTTAATATTTTGCGATCCTGAAAATGGCTGGAATGAAATTATTACGGAAGATATGCTTAATTGCTCCGGGAGACTGGCAAGGAGATGGGAGGTTGTTCTTTTAAAGGAAATATTTTATGGCCGGTCAATGAAAGATGATAAACCAATTGAACTTTTTTTCGATTTAAGCTACTCATTTAGTGAAAGTGACTGGATTGATAGAAGAGTTATTTCAGGAGGCTTGCATGGCGGTTCCTACAAATGGGAGGGCCAGATAAAAAGTCTGGATGATATCGATAAAATAAATTTTCCAAAGATTGAAGTTGATTATAAAACCACATTGGAGAACTTAAATCTTGCAAATGATGTATTCGAAGGAATGCTTATACCACGGATAAAAGGGCAATGGTGGTGGACTCTTGGTTTGACTTATGATCTTGCAAGTTTAATGGGATTAGAAAATATGTTTTTATATTTTTATGATAATCCAGAATTGATTTATGCAGTTTTAGATAAATTAATAGAAGGAACGCTTTTAAAACTCAAATTTTTGGAAGAAAACAACCTGCTCTCACTAAATAATGATGACTCTTATGTTGGGTCAGGGGGATTAGGTTATACAACAGAACTGCCGATTGGAGTTTTTCCGATTAAGACAA
>JAMDDL010000108.1 GCA_023488645.1 Actinomycetota bacterium
ACCAGGTTTCCGGTTCATGGGATAACTGCTCCTCATGAAATTGTTTTATATTTGCATAACTCTTTTCAACAGCTTTTATCAGTTCCGGATTTTTGGATTTTATATTTTCAAAACCTTCATTTATTTCGTCAGAAGAAAGTTTTGCATCTTTGAGATTTTTAAATAAAACCTTATCAAAAATATTTGTATATTTAATGGCAGCCTGCTCACCATTTTTTCTGACATCTTTTACGATACTTCCAACAGATTTAATTATTTGTTCAGGAATATCAAAACCGTCTTTAAATATTTCCCGGGCTTCCTGCATGTTTTTAATTATATCTACTTTTAAAAAATTCAAATCCATTTACTTTTCACCTAAAATCAATATAGTGATTTAAATTACCTTATTTAAAGCTTATTTCAAGGGCTGGGATTATTTTAAATTTTTTATCCTGTTAATATATTAAAAATAATTAAATAAGACAATAGCTATTTTATTTAGCTATTTTATTTACAGCCAGTCTGCTCCACTAACCCGAACATGAAAAGAATTAATAACAGTCCATTGGTTCCTCTAAAATCATATAATTACAATCATAAAATGATAAACCTTTATATGATTTTTTAGGTCTCAAATTCTTTATTAATTCGAATTTAATTTAACCTGGAAACAGTGGCTCTTTCCACTATCATATGCTTTAAGCATATATTTTGAGGTCTTTTTGCAGTTTTATTTATCATGTCATTCATCTGCAGTTAAATAAGTATTATTTTCCTCAAATAATTTTATCAATTCCCTCTAAAAAAATCTCATATTCTTTACTATCAATTTCGAAACTGTTATCGGGGGTGGGGAAAATCCCTTCTTCAACATCCTTCTTAAATTCTTTAAATGCCTTTACAGAATCATTATAGAAATCAAGATATTTTTTACAATGTTTTGGGTAATACCTATCATGCATACCCAGGAGGTCTTCTATGACAAGTAACTGACCGTTACAGCCAGGACCGCTTCCTACACCAATTGTTGGTATCTCAAGCCTTTTGGTTATCTCATCTGCAACTTTATATGGAACACATTCAAGTTCTATCCAGACTACTCCTGCCTCCTGGAGCTTTAGTGCATCTTTATATAACTTTATCGCTTCATTAGCCTTTTTCCCAACGCTTTTAAATCCTCCCAAACTGCTTGCATACATAGTAGTAAGCCCTAAGTGTCCGGAACATGGTATTCCTTCTCTGGTAATTTTTTTTATCTTTTCAATCTTATAACCTCCACCTTGAATCTTTGTAGCATCAGCCCCACATTTAATAAGTTTTACTGCATTTCTTAAAGTTTCTTCATCACTTATAAAAGAAAGCCCATATGGTATAGAAGCCATTATATAAGTATTGGGTGCCCCCCTTCTTACAGCTCCCAGGCAAAAAAGCAACTCTTCCATCGTTGAAGCACTTCCGTTTTCCTTACCTTTAAAAAACATCTCTACTGCAGTTCCGCCAAGACCAATAATATCTATTCCTGCTTCTTCTGCAGCCCGTGCCGTAAAGTAGTCAAGAGATGTCACATGAGTGAGTTTTTTTATATTTTTTGAATTTAAAATATCCCTTGATGTTTTTCTCATAATATTAACTTTCCTTTTAATAAAAAATATTAATAAAAAATCGAACTCATCAGATGTTTAATAAATCGGGTCTATATATAGCAATTATATTTTCAGTACCTGTATCGGGAGTGATTTCATGTGACGGACCAAGGATCAATCCTCCACTATCTGAAAACATCTCTTCCGTCTCTTCTGTGTATTTTTTTATCTGTAAAGGACTGGAATTCTGAAGAAAACCCTGTACATCTATGCCCCCGTGAAATGAAATATATTTCCCATATTCTTTTTTAAGGTGCGCTAAGTCCATATTTATAGCTGAAGTCTGGATAGGATCAAGTATATCAACTCCAAGTTCTATAAGATCGGGAATTATTTCATTTACATTTCCGCATATATGAAAAAAAGTGATAAGCTTATATTTTTTTGCTTCACCAAATAATTTCTTATACCAGGGGTAAAAAAATTCTCTAAAAATCTCAAGGGGTATCATCATACCGCTCTGCATAGCCATATCATCCCACTGCCTGTAATAATCAATTTTATCCCCAATCCTATCCAGGATGCTTTTATTTAATAAATACGAAAACTCTCCAATCATATCTATGTAATAATGTGCAAACTTTTTATTGGTCAAAAGCTCTATCATAAAATTATTAGCTCCTCTTAGATACATTGCTATCATAAAGATGCTATTAAGTACGCCTGTACCCAGCATATAATCTTTTCTCAAGGTCTGATCGGGAACCATCGAATCAAGGTCAAAGTCTTCCAATAATGGTTTCTTAATTTTTTTTAAGTCTTTTATAGAATCTATCTTTGCGGTCTCAGTATTTTCAATATAACTTATTGAGTCACTTACTTTGTCTACATAATTATCAATACCCCATGTATAAAACATACTACTGTCTAATTTATTATATTTTCCTTTACCATTGTATACAGGTTTATATGTAGTAAATTTTCCCATGCCGCCACCACTGGAAAAGGCTTCCACATTAAGCTTTATCATGAGATCTTTCCAGCTTTTGTTTATATCTTTATTCAGAGAAAAATATGATAGAAGCCTTTCATTAACCCCTGGGAGCGCTCTGTACATACGGGGTATTTTATCAGGAGGCTTTCGCTTTATTGTATCAATTAACCTTTTTTTATTTTTTGAGAATTCCATTTTATTTAATATTTACCTTTCTTAAAAAATCGTTTCTAATAATTTATATATTTAACAATATTATACATTTTACTAAAGTTCTAAAAAATATATTTTAATCCATTCCGGATAGAACACTTCTTTAAGCTCTTGCTTTATTTTGAAAGTTTTATTTATATTACCACATATAATTTTTAAAATAGAAGTGCTCTGGAGACAGAATAAGTTGCTTTCCGGAATTTCGGTATAATTTAAAAGAGGATAAAATTAATAATGAATTGATATGCAGTATTAATGATAATATTATTAGTGTAATAAAAATTCATTTAAATTCAAATTAATAAGTTGGGAAAAGATATAAAAAAAATTCTTTTGCATGCATGTTGTGCAACATGTGCCGGATATCCATATGAAATTCTTTCCGAAAATCATAAGGTTACAATATTTTATTTTAATCCCAATATCTACCCCGAAGATGAATATAAAAAAAGATTAAGCGATATCAAAAAATTTACAAAAGAATATGACGCTAATTTAATAACCGGCAAATATGATTGCAAGTCATGGGAAAATTATGTTTCAGGGCTGGAAAAAGAACCTGAAGGTGGTAGAAGATGCGAGAAATGTTTTTATTTCAGACTCCAAAAAACAATAGTGGTTGCAAAATCCAACGGATTTGACTGTTTTGCTTCCACAATGAGCATAAGCCCCCATAAAAATTTTGAACTTATCAATAGAATTGGCAAAGATTTGGAAAGACAGTATGGAATATCATATCTTGAATCTAATTTTAAGAAAAAGGACGGATTCAGGAAAACTGTTGAAATAAGTAAAAAACATAATTTCTACAGGCAGAGTTATTGCGGCTGCAAATACAGCATAAAGTGATTAAGTGACATCAGAAAAGTGAAAGATTATTATTTTCCCTGTTTTTCTTCTTCAACAGATTCTTTCTCTTTTTTTCTTGTGTTAAATCTATTTACAAGGATATTTGTTATTATCAGGGAAGTAATTATTATAAGTCCACTGATTATATACACCACTTTTATAGGCCCTACATAAGAGCTGTC
>JAMDDL010000114.1 GCA_023488645.1 Actinomycetota bacterium
ACAGATATTATAAAAAAACATAATAATTTAATCTTTTTCAAAAGATGACGCAAGGTTAGTTAAATTTTTACCGCTTAATTTATATAAAACCCATTCATCTTTATCTGTTGCCCCAATTTTTTCATAAAATTTTATTGAGGGTTCATTCCACCTTAGAACGCTCCATTCAATTCTTCCACAATTTCTCTCAACAGCAAGACTGGCAATAAATTCCAATATTATTGTGCCAAATCCTTTTCCCCTCATTTCGGGATTAACAAATATATCTTCAATGTAAATACCTGGTTTGCCTGAAAATGTTGAAAAATTATGAAAAAATATTGCAAAACAAACAGGTTCACCACAATATTCACCAATAATAGCTTCGGCTATTTTTTTATTAAAAAGTGATTCTTTTATATCAGCTTCTGTTGCTACAACTTCGCTTAATCTTTTTTCGTATTTTGCCAGTGCTTTTATAAAATCAAGTATAATGCTGGCATTATTTTCTTCTGCAAATCTTATATTAAAATTTTTAATATTTGTTTTTATTAGTTGGCTCATCTTAACCTAACTAGTTTATGAAATTTGAGTTATAAAATTAAATTATTAAATCATTATAATAAATAATCTTTGTTTATTATAATTTTTATAATTTTAATAAATTTATAAATTATTCATTGCAAGTTTAATTGCACCTTCGACAGGCTTACTTGTAAGCGGAATATAATTAATATATGGAAAAGAATTTTTAAGATTTTTTAATATAATTTTTTTGAAATATTTTATGCATTTAAAATTATTCCCAACAAAAATAAGATCAAAGTTCCTGTTTTCCATATGTAATTTTTTAACTACTGTGGAAACACTTATTATAACTTCTTCTGCCTCTTCCTTTAATATTTTAATAGCTACTTTATCTCCCATTTCTGCAGTACTGCATAAAGGCAAAGATAAGGATGCAAATCTGTCTTTTGAAAATGGTTCATCATAAGTCCATCTATTAAGTTCATCTATGCTATTTATATTTAAAAATTCAAATATTGTTTTAGTAAGAAGAGTTTCTTCTCCCCTACCATCATAAGCACGCATAATAGCATGAAGTGCTTTAAAACCCATTGAAATACCGCTACCTTCGTCAGCTAAAAGATAATCCCAGCCATTTGCTTTAGCTTCACTGCCTTCTTCGTTAACTCCATAGCAATTTGAGCCTGTACCACAAATAATAATAACTTTATTTTTATTATTTGAGCCTGCTGCAAGTCCGATAACTGTATCATTGCATAAAACTGCTTTTTGCGGGTTAAGATAAGATGTTATGCTTTCATTTAATATTATATTTACATAAACAACCTTATCATAAGAAGTATTTAGGCCTGCGAGTCCAAAATAAGAACTTTTAAAAAAAGGTTTATCATCGTTATTTTTCAGTTCTTTAATTACTGAATTTATTCCCGAGACAAAATTCTTTGTTGCACCTTCCACTCCAACACTTTTAAAATTAATTGAGCTTATTGATTTTTCAATAATTATTTCACCCTTAAGGTTAGCAACAGCTATTGTTGTTTTTGTGCCGCCACCATCAACTCCAAGTAGATAATCCAAATTTACTCCTGATTATAAATTTTTTTAAAAATAAAATACAAAATATAAAATACAAAATATAAAAATATAACAATATATATAATTTTTATAATTTTAAATAGAAATTTTAAATTGCTTATAAAAATTTTTATAAACAATCTATATTGTAATCTTTAATTATAAAATTGGCATATAAGATTAAAAATTAATATAAAAAAATTCAATAAATACGATCCAATAAATATCAATCAAACATTTAAGAATTTAAAAATAATAACTTCCTTTATTACTAATTTTAGTAAATTTAAATTCAAAATCAGAATATTTAACCTTAAGATCCGGCATAATTTTTTCATTAAAATCTTTGAATCTGCTTTCAGATATAAATGCAAACGCTGTTGGACCTGATCCGCTAATTGCTGCAGGAATTTCAAAATTATTATTTAATTCTTCAACAATATTTAACGAGTCAGGATAAACATCTTTTCTATAAGGCTGATGCATTTTATCTCTTATGAAATCAGCTGCGTTTTCAATATTACCATCTTTTAATCTGCTTATTAATATTGCAAAATTTGCTATATTTAATATTGCATCTTCTTTTGGAATTAAATCCGGAATTAATTTTCTTGCACCGTTTGTATTTATTTTAAAATCAGGAATCATTAAAAGTATTTTAAAATTTTCTATTATGTTAATTTTTTCAAATTTGTAACTTCCGTTTTTTGATTTATATGATATCACAAGCCCTCCGGCAAGACATGGGGCAATGTTGTCCGGATGAGGTTCAATTTCAAGACCGATATTTAATAATTCTAATATATCCAGGTTTAAATCATAAATCCTGTTAGCTATAAGAAGCCCTGCAACAACTGCAGTTGAACTGCTGCCGAGTCCTCTTTCAACAGGAACATTTATCTTACAAGTAACTTCAATTGGTTTCTGGTAATTTATAAAATTTAATCCAAATTTTCTTTCCAGCACTTTTCTTATTGTAATGCATATTAAATTATTTTCATCTTTTGCTATTCCTTGTATGTCCTGCCCGTTAAAAAAAACACAGTTTTTCTTTGAATTGCCTTCATAAACCTCAAAATCATTATAAATATCAAGGGCTAATCCTGCACAGTCAAATCCTGGTCCAAGATTTGCAGAAGTTGCAAAAGTTCTTACTTTAGTTAATAGTTTTTTACTGCTCTTTAAGCTCATTAATATTATATTTTATTTTTAACTATTGTTTTTAAGTTATTTTTTATTAATTATTATTATTTTTATTTAATTACTTTTATTTTTTATTTATTTTATTACTTATTGCTATTATTTTTTATTACTATTATTTTTATTTATTTTTTTGTTGTTTATCGTTATTTAAAAATTTATTTTTTATCAGTTTTTTATAATTTTAAAACTTTCTCAATCTGTTTATAATCTTTTTTTACTCTGATTATCTCCGGTGAATTTGAAATAGCTGTATCAGGATCTTTTAATCCATGACCTGTTAACACACAAACAATTTGCTTATTTTTAAAATTCTCAGGCTTTTCTTTGACTGCTTTAATTAATCCTGCAACTGATGCAGCAGAAGCAGGTTCGCAAAAGATTCCTTCATTTAATGCAAGTATTTTATATGCGTCAATTATCTGTTCATCAGAAACCATATCAATTTTCCCTTTTGATTCTTTAGCAGCTGCTTCAGCCTCTTTCCATCTTGCAGGATTTCCTATTCTAATTGCTGTTGCAATTGTTTCAGGTTTTTCAATTACCATCCCTCTGACTATAGGAGCTGAGCCTTCCGCTTGCCATCCCATCATTTTGGGAAGTGATTTTGAAATATTTTTTTGTTTATATTCTTTAAATCCTTTCCAATATGAAGTAATATTGCCAGCATTTCCAACTGGAATAAATAAAAAGTCAGGGGCATCTCCAAGCCAGTCACATATTTCAAAAGCTGCTGTTTTCTGGCCTTCAATCCTGTATGGATTTATTGAGTTTACAAGAGCAATTTCATAATTTGAAGTTATATATTTTACTACATCAAGAGCATCATCAAAATTTCCTGCAATTGCAAGCACTTCTGCTCCATGCATCATTGCCTGTGCAAGCTTGCCAAGTGCTATTTTACCATCTGGAATTACAACTATACATCTCATTTGGCCTCTTCTTGCATAAGCAGCTGCAGATGCCGAAGTATTTCCGGTAGAAGCGCACATCACAGCTTTTGCTCCAGCTTCTTTAGCTTTGCTGATGGCAAGAGTCATTCCTCTATCCTTAAACGAGCCTGTAGGATTTAATCCTTCAAATTTATAATAAAGTTCAATTTCATATTTTGCACTAAGATATTCTGATTTAATTAATGGAGTTGAGCCTTCATTTAAACTAACTATTGGAGTTTTACTGCTAACTGGAAGACAATCCCAATATCTTTCAATAATACCCGGATAATTAAATTTCATATAAAAATTCCTTCCTTAAAAATTCTACTTATAAAAACTTATAAAATCCTTTATTTAAAGCTTTTCGAAAAAATTCCTGTTATAAAATCTCTTACTTGAAGTTTTTCTTGAATCTTAAAAATTCTGCTTATAAAATTTTATACTTAAAACTTTTTTAAAATTCCCCGATTAAAATTACTGTAAATCTTCAACCCTTATTATATTTAATACCTGATTTACAACATCAAGCTTTAAAATTTCTTTAACAGATTTAAACATATTCTTATTTAATACCTTATGTGTTATAAAAACTATTCTTGCTGAGCCACTTTCTTTCGTTTGTTTTTGAATCATAGATTCAATTGAAACATTATTATTGCCAAAAACTGCAGCAATCTTTGCAAGAACTCCTGGCATATCTTTTACTTCCATCAAGGCATAAAATTTGTTCTCCATCTCATCAATTTGCTTCACAGGTTTATTTATAAAACACGTGCATCCAAAAACAGGTTTCTTATTATTTCTATCCAGATTTCTTGCAATTTGAATAATATCACCAACCACAGAACTTGCTGTTGGTCTGTCACCAGCACCTTGTCCGTAACTCATTACTTCACCAACAAAATTACCGTATAAATAAACAGCATTATTGGCATAACTGATTGAAGCAAGAATATGATCCTTTGGAATTAATGCCGGATGAACCCTTGCGCAAATTGAACCACCCTCATCGCTTCCTATTGCAAGAAGTTTTATTGTGTAGCCTAAATCATTTGCATATTTTATATCTTCAAGAGTAATTTTTTTTATGCCTTCTCTATATACTTCATTAAACACAACTCTTGAATTAAAAGCTATTGAACTAAGTATTGCAAGTTTGCATGCAGCATCATTTCCTTCAATATCTGCGGCAGGATTAACTTTTTCTGCATAACCTAAATCCTGAGCTACTTTCAGTGCTTCCTCAAAGCTTAAATTTTCTTTCTGCATACGGGTTAATATGTAATTTGTAGTTCCGTTTACTATTCCTACAATTTTACTGATATTATTTGCTGCAAGAGATGACTTCATTGGTCCTATAATAGGTATTCCTCCACCTACACTTGCTTCAAATAATATATCAACGCCATGTTCAGCTGCAGCAGCAAAAAGACTTTCTCCTTTATTTGCAATAAGATCCTTGTTTGCAGTTACAACATATTTGCCATTTTTTAAAGAATTTATAACATAATTATATGCAGGTTCTATTCCACCTATTAATTCTACAACAATATCAATCTCAGGATCATTTATCACATCTTCAGGATTAGCTGAAAATATAATTTCACTTCTAAATGATGGTTCAAATTTTGAAGCCCTTTCGTTAATATCTTTATCAGCTACTCTTTTAATCCTGATATATTTTCCTGTTTTATTTACAATATATAACTTTTGACTTTCAATTAGTTTAAAAACACCACTTCCAATATATCCAAGTCCTATAATTCCAATATTTATATTTTCATTATCTGTTTTTATTGCCTGATTTTTATTGATATCATTCATGTAATTCACCATGTCCTTTTATAAGGTCTTTATAACTTTCTCTTTCTACCCATAGATAATCTTTCCCGTTTTCAACAGCAACAATTGCCGGCTTAGTTTGCCCATTGTAATTGCTTGACATTGAATAACAATATGCGCCTGCAGTTGCAAGTAAAATAAAATCGCCGACATTAATATCAGGTAAAAATGCATTTTCAATTAAAATGTCTCCGCTTTCACAATGCTTTCCTACAATAGAATATTTCTTCCAATCTTTTTTGTCATTTACTTTTTTTGTATCATCCATCCTGTTAGCAATAAAAGGAGTGTAAACAGCCCCATACAAAACAGGTCTTATATTATCACTCATGCCGCCATCAACAGCAATGTAATTATGTATTTGCGGAATTTCCTTTACTACCCCTACCTTATAAATTGAAATCCCTGCATTACCAGCAATTGATCTTCCAGGTTCAAGCATAAGTTTTTTAATTTTAACATTATACTTTTCTGAATAAGTTTTAATTGCGTTTTTAACAGTTTTCGCAAGTTCAGCAATACTTGCAGGGTTGTCGCTTTCAAGATATTTAACTCCAAGCCCCCCTCCAATATTTATCCAGTCAAGCTCTACTCCTGTATGTTTTTTTACTTCTGCAAGAAATTTTAACTGCACTCCAATTAATTTTTCATACGGTTCACTATTAAATATTTGTGAGCCTATGTGGGAATGTATGCCTTTTAACTTTAAATTTTTCATCGAAAGAACTTTTTTAACAGCTTCTAAAGCTACTCCTCCTGTCAAACCAAAACCAAATTTTGATTTTTCTTTTCCAGTCTGAATATATTCATGGGTTGAAGCATGAATTCCAGGAGTAATTCTCAGTAATATATTTTGAATTATTCCGTATTCTTTAGCAGTTTTTTGCAGATTTTCAAGCTCTTCAAAATTGTCTACAATAAAACATCCTACTTTATTTTTAATTCCATATTGTATTTCTCCTTCAGATTTATTATTCCCATGAAAATAAATTTTTTCAGGATCAAAACCACTTTCAAGAGCAATAAAAAGCTCGCCACCTGTTGAAACATCAATTGACAGCCCTTCCTTTTTTACAAGCTGGCACATAGCAATGCAGTTAAATGCTTTTGATGCATAAATTATTGTACTTTGAATACCTTCAAAGTTAAAATTACTTACATATTCCCTGCATTGATGTTTAATTGTTTTAATATCATAAACATAAAGCGGAGTACCATATTTACTAACTAAACTGGAAAAATCAATCCCGCTAATTTCCAGGTGATTGTTCTTATTGACTTTGGAAGTTATTGGAAGAAGCATAACTTATTTAATCCCTTTCCTTATATTTTAACTATTTTAAATATCTTTATATTAATATTTTTATTAATTTTAATTTGCCATCTCATCTTTCTTTAAAAATTATATAAAAAATTTAATAAAATTATAAAAAAATATATATAAAAATTATTGGAAATAAAGCTACATTTTCTCAGGTGCAGAAATTCCTAAAATTTCCAGAGCATTTCTTAATACTATTTTAACTGCAAGAGCAAGAACAAGTCTTTTAATATTTATTTTATTTTTACTGATAATTATATTGTGGTTATAAAAATAATGAAATTCGCCTGATAATCTATATAAATATTGCGTTAAAAAATATGGTGCATTGTTTTTACATGCATCGTATATAATATCAGGAAATAATGACACAACCCATGCAAGGTTTCTTTCACTTTTATTTTTAAATTCCAGATTTTTAAGATTTTTAATTATATTTTCACAAAATAATGCATTTGAACTTTCAATTTCATTTATTTCATTTTCATTTAAATTGTCAGGCCTGGTTTCTTTTATTTTTCTAATAATGCTTCCGATTCTTGCATGAGCATATTGCACATAATAAACAGGGTTTTTGCTTGATTTTTTTCTCGCAAGACTTACATCAAAATCCATATGGGTATCAAACGAATTCATTGAAAAGAAATATCTTACTGCATCTTTACCAACATTTTTAACCAGCTCATCAAGCGTCATTCCTCTTCCTTTACGTCTTGACATTTTAAGAACTTCTTTATCTTCTAAAATTCTTACAAGTTGGCCTATTATAATAATTACGCAGTCATCAGACATACCTATTGATTTTCCTATTGCTTTAAGTCTTGAAATATAACCATGGTGGTCAGCTCCTAAAATATAAATTAAAGTGTCAAAGCCTCTTTCTTTTTTATTCATAAGATACATAATATCTGAAGCAAAGTATGTAGGATTTCCATCACTTCTTATAATTACCCTGTCTTTATCATCTCCATACTTTGTAGACTTAAACCATAAAGCATTTTCCTTTTCATAAACAAGATTATTATCTTTTAAAAATTTAATAGTTTTTTCAAAATTATTATTTTCATAAAGAGAGCTTTCTAAAAACCAGTTATCAAATTCAACTCCTATTGAAAATAAAGTATCTCTTATAAAGGAAAGCATGATATCAATAGCATTTTTCTTTATTGCTTCATCATCCACTAAGGCATCATCACTATTTAAAATAAATTTATCTCCATATTCTTTATAAAGTTTTTCAGCTACCGGATTTACTGTTGTTTGCGGATATCCATCTTCCGGATAAGCAAATTTAATTTGGAATTTATTAAGGTAAAGCGATTTTACACATTCTGCAAAAAGTTTTGCCTGAGTCCCGTAATCATTAACATAATATTCTCTTTGGATATCATAACCATTCTTTTTATAAATACAGGATAAAATATCTCCCATAACTCCCCATCTTCCATGGCCTATATGAAGATTGCCTGTGGGATTTGAACTGACATATTCTATTTGTATTTTCCTGCAATTACCGTTATTGTTTTCACCATATTTTTTATCTTCTTTAAAAACATTATTTAAATTTTCAATAATAAAAGTATCTTTTAAATTAAAATTAATAAATCCAGGATTAACTATTGCAGTGTTTTCGATAATATCCCAATTTAAAAGTATTTCATTATTAATTTCATTAGCTAAATCCATCGGCTTTTTCTTCAAGCTTGAGGACAAAACCATGGCAGCATTTGTAGTTAAATCACCAAATTCTTTATTTTTTGGTTCTTCTAATCTTATGGATTTAAAAATTTTATTTATAATATCATCATAATTTTCTTCATCTTTTTTAATATTACTGATAAATTGCTTGAGTTCATTTAAAAATTTATCTTTTAAAACATTAATTAACAATATCTCTCCTGTCCTATATCAAAAACTTTCATCTATTAAAAATCATACTATATAAAATTATCCTATTTAAAAATAAAAATATTAACTCGCACCTCGAGCCTGGAGCCGATGACCGGAATTGAACCGGTAACCTACTCATTACGAATGAGTTGCTCTGCCAGTTGAGCTACATCGGCAGATTAAATTCAGTCTATATAATCTTCCAAATCTGTCATTTCCAGATTTTCTCCAGTTTCCACTGGCACCTTTTCGGGAATTTCTCTTTCTTTGTCAATTTCAATCTCATCTATTGGAATACTTACCTTTGATTCATTTTCAAATTCCACAATTATATTGGATTTTAAAGGCTCATAACTATATATTACTCCTTTTCCATAACTGCATTTTACAGGAGTGCCTCTTTCAGGAACTTTATCCATAAACTCCTTATAACAATCATATTCATATTTTAAACAACACATCAGTCTCCCGCATATTCCTGAAATTTTTAAAGGATTTAGAGGAAGATTCTGATCCTTTGCCATCTTTATTGAAATTGATTCAAAATCTGTTAAAAAACTCTTACAACATAAATTCAGTCCACATGGACCAAGCCCTCCAACTATTTTAGCTTCATCTCTTACACCAATTTGTCTTAATTCAATCCTCATTTTAAAATGAGAAGCAAGTTCTTTCACCATTTCTCTAAAATCAACTCTTTTTTCAGAAGTAAAGTAAAAAATCATCTTGCTTTTATCAAAAATAATGTGGACATCTACAAGCTTCATGGGTAGTTCATATTTTTTAGCTAATTCTTCAAATTTCTTATATCCTTCCATTTCTTTTGCATCATTTAATTCATCAACTGATAAATCATAATAAGTAGCTTTTCTTATAATTTTTTTTGTGGATAAAGAAATTTCGTTATCAGAAATTTTATTTGGATATGTAACAACTTCTCCAATTTCTATGACATCTTCAAACCTGCAGATTACCTTATCTCCAACATTCAGTTCAATGTCACCAGAACCAAAATAATGTATATTTCCATTTTTTCGAAAAATGACACCTACAATTGTTGCCATTTATATCACCTCTTAATTTTTTAAGACTGAACAAATCCAAGAATTACTTTGTCCAGTGCAATTTCATAATTAATTTCGTTACTAATATAAATCTTATTTTCTCTGACTGATTCTAAAAGATTAATATATTTATTTATATCTTCTAACTTATAGTTTTCAATAATAATATTATAATTATCCTTATAATGTAAGGCTTCTTTTTTTGCCCCTGCTATTGCAGCAACTATATCTTCAAGATAAGCAGCTATTATATCAAAAACATAGCTAATAATTAAATTTGTTACTTTTTTAACTTTTCTTTCGTAATTACTATCAATTTTTTTTATAATTTTATTTATTTCATCTTCATCAAAACCACTTTTTCTAACTATCTCAATAGCTTTTTTTTGCTCTTTTACAATTTCAGAACTGAATTCCGGAATAAAATTACTTACTTTTATAGAAAAATTTAATGCATTAAAAACATTTTTTCTGTCAGAAATTATGCTTTTCAGTAAATTTTCAACCTCATTTTTTATATAAATAAATTTTTCATTATAGCTTTCAGATCCATTACTGTTAAAAATCCAGTTAAAAATCTGGCATCTTGATTTAACTGTAGGAATTATTGCGTCAATATCTTCGGTAAGTAAAATAAATATACATTTTTCATCAGGAGGATCCTCAAGAGTTTTAAGCATTTTATTAAAAGTAATCCCTCCAAGACTTCCCATTAAATCTGCTTCTTTTATAATTGCAATTTTAAACTCATTATTAACTGAAGAAATTGACATTTGATAAATAAGTCCTTCAATTTCTTCAACAAGAAATGAATTCCCGGCTGGTTCAAGAACATATAAATTCGGATTTTTGCCTTTAAGGATAGTTTTACATGTTTTGCACTCAAGGCATCCGTCTTTTTTACAATTTATGTTTGCTGCAAAATTAATAGCAATTTCAAAAAGAAGCTTCATATTCCCGCCATAAAAAAGATACGAATGGGAAATATTTTTATTTTTAAGCTCCTTGTTTAGAAGTTTTAAATTAATTATATTTAAAGGATTTTCTGATAAAAAACTAAAATTTTCAAAACTTAAAATTTTAACTCTCCATTTAATTTTTTTTCAATAATTTCAAGTATTTCTTTGTTTATTTCTTCAATGGGTTTAATAAAATCATTTTTTATACAATTAACTATATTCCATTGATATTTTCGGGCTGCTTTAATTGCAACATCATAAGTTTTTTTAAGATATTTAATATTTTTTTCATGAATATCTTTATCTTTTAAGCCGGTTATTTTATTTAATCTTTTGCTATTTAACTTTAAACAAAATTGGACAGGCATGCTTAAAAAAATAACAATATCCGGTTTTGGAAGATTAAGCTTGTTAAATTCCAGATCATATATCCACTCCATAAATTTTTGTCTTTCAATATCATCTTTAATTTTTGCAGCCTGATAAATCATATTTGAAGAAACATACCTGTCAGCAATAATAATTCCGCTACTATTATAAAAACTTTCCCAGGAAGTTTTATATGATGCAAATCTATCTGAAGCAAAAAAAAGTGAAGCTGCATAAGGGTTTACTGTAATAGGGTCTTCGCCAAATTTACCATTAAGATACATCTTTATAAGAGCTGATGAATCACTTTTATAATCAGGGAATTCAAGTTTCATTACTTTTAAATTCTTTTTTAAAAGCTGCTCAAAAACCATTTTTACCTGAGTTTCTTTACCGCTTGAATCAATACCCTCAATTACAATAAGAATTCCTTTGTTAGCTTTCAGGTTATTATTTTTTACATTATTATTTTTCATATTTTTATTTTATATCTTTTTTAATTTTTTGATAACGTAAAATTATGGGTTTGTTAATAAACTCCTCACAATATTTATTATTTTTATTTATTAATAGTATTTACTGGTTTAATCAGCAAGCTTAAATATTGGCGTAATCTTTTTTTGTAAAAAATTTTTATAAATTTTCTTAATTATTTTACTATATTGATTTTTAAATTAGATGATTTAATTTATAATTTATATATGTAAAACTTAATTAAAATTTTTATATGAAAAAAAATATTTCTTTAAAAACAAAAATATTTTTTTTAATAATTTTTATTTTTTCAATAACTTTAATTATTTCTGGCTGCGACAAAACCTTATTTGATATTTATACTCAGATAAACAGTGATTATTCAGGTGTTAGAACTATCGATATTGCAGTAAAAACTGAGTATATAAAGAGAGGCGAGGTATCAGTTGGCGGCGAGAAATCCTTATTTGATAAAATATTTGCACTCCTGCCACAAGGAGAAATTAATACTTTTGAAAAAGATAATTACACGCATTTTGTTTCTAAAATTTATTTTAAGGATATCAATTTTCTTCAGCATGTATCTATAGATAATTTTTCAGAAGATCCCTCTGAAAGATTTTATGCAAAAATTGAAAAAAAGGATTCATTCTTTTACACACAATATTATTATTTAGATTATGTCGATATGAAAATTGATGATGCTGTAATAAAATCTGGCGGAGCCAATTCTGATTTTGCAAGACTTGATAATATCTTAAAATCTGACAAAGATATAATAAGCATAACTTATCAGGTAAAATTCCCGTTTAAAATAATAAAAAGCAATGCTGATGTTATTGGAAGCAGTAATATTGCAATCTGGAATCTAAGTTATGGGGAACAAAAACTTGTTAGTGTTGAAGGTAAAAAAATTAAATTTCTTCCTTATTTCTTACTCATAATTTTAGGTATTATTATTCTTTTCATTCTGTTTTTAATATTTGCAATAATTTTAACTTCAACAAGAAGAAAATTTGAAATTAAAAGAAGTAAGCCAATTTACAGTTATGATAATTATTTTAAAAAAAATAAAAAAGACAGGTATTAAAATATAAAACAAGTTCATTAATGTTATATAAACTTAATACACCTCTAACAATTGAAAAAATAAAAAACATAAAAGCAAAAGATGAAATACTTTTAAGCGGTATAGTTTATGGAGCAAGAGATGCTGCTCATAAAAGACTGATAAATGCAATTAAAAACAATGAAAAACTTCCATTTGACTTAGAGAATGCAACAATATTTTATGTTGGACCTTCACCAACTCCTCCAGGTAAAAATAGTGGCGCTGCAGGACCTACAACCAGCGAAAGAATGGATAAATTTTTAGAGCCTCTTTTAAAAAAAGGGCTTCGCGCTACAATAGGTAAAGGAGACAGAAGCCAGCAGGCAAAAGATTTTTTAAAAAAATATAATGCAATTTATATGGTTACTCCAGGTGGAATTTCTGCCTTTCTTGCATCAAAAATTTTACAAATAAAGCCTATAGCTTATGAAGATTTAGGGCCTGAAGCTGTTTTTGAAATCCAGGTAAAAGACTTTCCTTTATTTATGGCTTACGACCTGGAAGGAAATGATATTTTTGTACTTGCCCGCCTTGCAGAATGACATAAAAAAAATACAGCAAGCGGTAAAGTTGCCATATGGCATGGCATGTATTCTATATTTACAGCTAATGCTGTAGTATCTCCACCTAAACCGGCAGGGCCAATACCTGTAAGATTAATTTCCTTTAATATATCTTTTTCAAGGTTGCTATATCTTTTATCAGGATTTTTAATATTTAAATTTCTAAAAGCAGCCTTCCTTGCAAGTTCTGTTACTTTTGAAGCACTGCTTCCAATTCCAATTCCAATAATTAAAGGCGGACAGCTTTTAGAAGCATTTTTAATTACAAGTTCTCTGACAAGAACAGTTATTTCTTCTGGAGTTGTTGATGGGTTAAGCATAAACAAATACGAACAATTATCACTCCCTCCTCCTTTTAGTGACACCTTAATTTCTGCGCCTTCAAATTCTGCTTCTTCAATACTTAATATTACCGGAGTATTTGTTAAAGTATTTTTTCTATCAAACAAAGGATCTGTTACTATTGACTTTCTTAAATAGCTTTTTAAATAGGTTTGTGCAACAGCAGAATTTATTTCATTTTCAATTCCATTTAAATTCTCAATGCATGTATTTCTTCCAATTGAAATTTCTACATAAGCTGTCCCGCAATCCTGGCATAAAGGAATTCTTTGTGCTGATGCAGTTTTAGCATTTTTAATTATCAGATTTAATATTTTCCTGGCAGTTTCATTTTTTTCAACTGAATATGCATCAGAAATAGCTTTTAAAATATCAGGCGGCAGATTAAAACTTGCACTATTTATTAGTTTTTGAAGCTGCTTTTTTATTTTTATAATCTTTATAGTCTTCATTTTTAGAAGGACACTGGGGATTTATACATAAATCCCATGGTCTTTTACCCTTTCTTATTACCTTTATTACGGGAAATCCACATATCTTACAGGTGTCTTCAGTTGTAATAATGAGGCCGTTTTGTGGTATTGAAAATGTTCTTTTACAAGCAGGATAATTCGAACAACCAATAAATTTTTTATGTGTTTTAAAAGATGACCTTATCATTAAATTTCCATCACAACCTGGTTCAGGGCATTTTCCGACTATCCCGTCTTCTTTAATACTATCTCTTATTGCTTTTCCTATTTCTTCTTTTTTCTGGTTAAGAATATTTATTATTTCCTTTAAGGCTTTTCTTGAGATATCAATTACTTTATTTTTTTCCAGATCGCCATTTGCAATTCCATCCATATCAACTTCAAGCTCTGCTGTCATACCAGGGCTTGTTATTTTTTCAGCATGTTCTTTTAGCGCTTTTATAACTGCTATTGCTTTTTTACTTGGCTCCAGCGGGTTCCCTTTAATATATCCCCTGGTTATAAGATTTTGAATTATATTGTGTCTTGTTGCTTTTGTTCCTAAATTAAGCTCTTCCATTTTTTCTACAAGTTTTGCCTGAGTATATCTTGAAGGCGGTTTTGTTTCTTTTGCAAGTATTTCCTTGTTTAAAACTGTTACTTTTTCACCTTCTGCAAGTTCGGGAAGAATTATATCAACATGCTTATAATAAGGATAATATTTTGTCCAACCTTCCCTGATAATATTTGAACCATTGGAAATAAACTTTTCTCTTCCTATATCAATATTTACAACCATGTTTTTTATAAGAGCTTCAGGAAGAAGGGTACATATAAACCTTCTTACAATAAGTTCATATAATTTCCATTCATCTTCGGTAAGATTTTCACGGGAAGCAACTGAAGCAGGATAAATTGGAGGATGATCAGTTGTTTTTTTATTACCTCTTGTTGGCTTAATTACTTTAAGCGATAAAACTTCCTGGGTCATTTCCTTAAAATCACTTGCGGCAGATAAAGTCTTTAAAATTTCTTTTAAATTTATCGAATCAGGATAAACAGTATTATCAGTTCTTGGATAACTGATATAACCATTCATATATAAATTTTCTGCAGTATTTATTGTTTTCTGTGCAGTAAAACCTAATGCACTTGCAGCAACAATCAGTCCTGTAGTATTTAAAGGTGATGGTGGCTTTAAAGGCCTTACTGATTTCTTTATGTAAATAATTTCACCTGAGGAAGGAAGCTTTTCAAATATTTTTCTTGCTTCATTTTCATCAGTAAATCTTTTTTTATGATGAAGAGCATCAAATTCCTGTTGCTTTTCATTAGCAAGCCTTACTTTAATTTGCCAGTAAGGAGTTTTTACAAAATTATTAATTTCAATTTCTCTTTCAACTATTAAAGCAAGAGTTGGAGTTTGAACACGTCCTACAGATAAATATTTGTCTTTTAGCTGATATGATGCAAGTGAAATAAATCTTGTTAAAACTGCTCCCCAAATTAAATCAATATCCTGTCTTGCCATACCTGCAAAAGCAAGATTTGTATCAATATCATGCAGATTTGCAAATGCAGATTTTATATCTTTATTGGTTATAGCGGAAAATTTTGCTCTTTTTACAGGAATCTCACCCAAATTATCCCTGATTAATTGAAACGCATCATAGCCAATAAGTTCTCCTTCTCTGTCATAATCTGTGGCAATTATAATCTCATCAGCTTCTTTTGCAACTTTAGTTAAAGCTTTTATTATCTGTTTTTCAATAGGTATTTTTACAGTTTGTGCATTTATAAGATTTTCAGGAGGAATTTTTATCCAATTTGAATATTCATCAGGAAATTCAACCTGAAGAATATGACCTTTTAATCCTATTGTTTTAAAGTTACCTTCAGGATTTGTAAAACTATGGACAGGAACGTTATATATTTTTTCTTCCTTAACGCCATTGCCTGATAATATTTGGGCAATTCTTTTAGCTGCAATTTCTTTTTCGCTAATTATTAATTTCAATTTAAACTCCGATTTAACAGTCTTAGAATAAAATACTAAAAAAAATAAGAAATAAGATAATTCTTTTTATAAAATTATAAATACCCACGCACTAAAAGTGCATGGCATCTTACCTTTGCAATTAATTAGATTTATAACATTAAAAAAGAATTTCTAAAATATCAAGTGATAAATAATAAATTCTGGAAGCATTTCAAATTTCGTGATAGTAATAAAAGTAAAACTTAAGGACCGGGATGGGTTATTTCGAAAACACGCAAGCTTTTCCCGGCGAGAAAAAGCTTACTTAAGTTTCAGGCTTCGCTCTCCTCTTTGAAGAGGAACCATGCCCGCTTCGCCTTCAAATAGTTTTCTAAAATAACCCATCCTGGTCCAATAATTAATTTTTTATCACGAGATTGGAGATGCCAACATAAATTTTTAATTGTTTTATTTTTTTAAAGTTATATCTTAAAATAAATACATAATTTATTAAATACTATTGGTTTAAATATTGTTAATTTTTTTAATTACTGTTAATTTAAAGACTTGTAAAACTTTTTTAAATTTTATTTAAATTTAAATAAATATATATAAAATATGAATACTAATCTGGAAATTATAAATACAATAAGCAAACTTAAAAAAGAAAAGGATGCAATAATTCTTGCACATAATTATCAGATTAATGAAGTTCAGGATATTGCAGATTATGTCGGAGATTCACTTGAGTTAAGTATAAGAGCTTCTGAAATAAAAAATAAAGTAATTGTATTTTGCGGTGTAAGATTTATGGCTGAAACTGCAAAAATTTTAAATCCTTCAAAAACAGTTTTAATTCCTGATAAATCAGCCGGATGTCCTATGGCAAATATGATTACAGCAAAAGATGTGATTGAATTAAGAAAAGCACATCCTGGCGCCATAGTTGTGTGCTATGTTAATTCAACAGCAGAAGTAAAAGCAAATGTTGATATTTGTTGCACAAGCGCAAACGCTGTAAAAATAGTAAGTTCATTACCCGCAGATAAAGAAATAATTTTTATCCCTGACAAGTATCTTGGAAGTTATGTTTCAAGCCAGACTAAAAGAAATTTAATTTTATGGCATGGATACTGCCCAACACATGTTCTCATTAACACTAATACTATTTTGCAAATAAAAAAAGAGCATCCGGATGCCGAGGTTCTTGTCCATCCTGAATGCACTCCTGAAGTAATAAATATTGCTGATAAAGTTTTAAGTACAGGCGGTATGTTAAAATACGTACACGAATCTCAAAGTAATGAATTTATCATTGGCACAGAAATTGGTATAATTTACAGGCTTCAAAAACAAAATCCAAAAAAAATGTTTTATCCTGCCCAAAAAAATACTATATGCCCTAACATGAAATTAATAAATCTTGAAAAAATCATGTGGTCACTGGAAGATAATATTTATGAGATAAATCTTTCAAATGAAATAATTAAAAAAGCAAGAGCTTCTCTTGAAAAAATGAAGGAATATGTCTAATTAAAGAATGGAAAGATAAAATAATATGCCCCGAAGATTTATATATAATCCCGTTAATTTTGATGATATTTATGAATATAATGAATGTATAGTAATTGGAAGTGGAATTGCAGGTCTTTCAACAGCTATAAAACTTTCAAATTATACTAAAGTTAAAGTTTTTACAAAAAGCGCTCTATCTGAATCAAATACATGGTATGCTCAAGGTGGCATTGCCGCTGCAATTAAAAGCCCTGATAGCTGGGAAGATCATTATAATGATACTATTAAAGCAGGACAAGGTTTATGTGACAGTGAAGCTGTAAAAACACTTGTTAAATCAGCTCCTGAAATGATAGAAGATTTAATAGAAAACGGTATTCATTTTGATATAGCAAATGGTGAGATTGGACTTACGTTGGAGGGAGGACATTCAAGTCCAAGAGTGCTTCATGCAGGTGGTGATGCAACTGGAGAGGAAATTGAAAGAAAGCTTATTATTTATGCGAAGCAATGTAAAAATATTAAATTTTATCCACAACATTTTGTGCTTGATATTTTAGTTAATGATAATAAGTGTTTTGGCGTTACAGTTTTAAATATCGAAAAAAGAAAAATTGAAATTCATCCCTGTTCCTATGTAATAATTTCCACAGGCGGAGTCGGACAATTATATAAGCTTACTACTAATCCCTCTGTTTCAACTGGTGACGGGATAGCAATTGCTTATAGGGCTGGAGCAGAAATAAAAGATATTGAGTTTATCCAGTTTCATCCTACAGTTTTTAAAACAAATGATGGAAAACTTTTCTTAATTACTGAAGCTTTAAGGGGTGAAGGGGCTTACTTAAGAGATATTAACGGTAAAAGGTTTATGTCAGGCAAGCATCCTCTTGCAGAACTTGCTCCAAGAGATATAGTTGTCAAGGAAATGACAATGGTTATGAAAGAGCAGCAAACTGATTTTGTTTATCTTGATGCTACTCATCTTGACTGGCATATGCTTGTTGTCAGATTTCCAAATATAATAAATAAGCTAAAAGAAAATGGGCTTAATTTAAAAACTGATCTTATAAAAGTATCTCCTGCTGCTCATTATTTAAATGGAGGCATTAAAA
>JAMDDL010000068.1 GCA_023488645.1 Actinomycetota bacterium
CTGTCTATAAAAGCTTTAAGATAACCTGAAACTGTGGTAAAAAATACAGGAGAAGAAACTGCAATAAAATCATGACTTATTAATTTCGGATAAATATCCTGCATTTCATCTTTCAGTGCGCATTGTCCGTCAATTGAACAGCGTCTGCATTCAATACATGCCGAAAATTTTAAATCTCTTATAAAAACTTTATCAATTATTAAATTGCTGCAGTTTATATTTTTATTTTCCAGAAGTCCCGCTTCAAATTTTTTCATAAGTTCATCAGTATTTCCGTTTTTGCGCGGACTTCCATAAATAAGAAGAAAAGATATTTTATTATTTACTTTTGAATTAATTAATGTCATCCAAAGCTTTATAATTGAATTAATGATAAATATTAGATTATTAATATATTTTAATATTCTTATATATTATTATATTTCCTTGCGATAATCAATCTTTATAATTAAATCCCTTTAAAAATTATAAATTTTAAATAAAATAATTAATAGCTTTCAGGTTGAATAAAATTGCTTTTATTAAAAAGTTTATTATGATTTTCATAATAAAAATTATAATTTAAAACAGGTTTGCAATAAATGGAACTTTATAAATATAAGAATGGCACTCTGAAATTTAACATAAAATATGCACCACCTGATGAAAAAGAAGTACCAGAAAACATACTTAAATATGTTTTAACATTTAAATCACCTTATGAAAGTTCATCAGATACAAATAATAGTGTTTATTGTGAACTATTTTTAAAAAAGGATTTTTTTATCCCATATCCGGAATTTTTATCAATAAAAGGTAATAACTTAAATTCTGTTGATTTCAGATTTTTTAATAAGGAAATTCCATTTTTAATTTTGCTTCATGGATTTTCAACGCGAAATGAAAAATTAAAGCATTATTACAAATTTATATATAACATTTTAAATCAAAATATTGCATGTGTTTTTATAAATCTGCCCTTTCATTTAAATAGAAAACTTCCCGAAGAAATAAGCGGGGGCAGATTAATTTATTATGATGATATCGAAACCCTTTTATTCTTTCATCAATGCGTTGTTGATGTAAGAAAATGTGCAGATATTATTGAAAATATTTTCTCTCCAAAAAAAATAAATATCTGCGGAGTCAGTCTGGGAAGTATGGTATCCGTAATTGCCATGGCAGTTGAAAACAAATTGAAAAAAGGTATTTTTATTGTCAGCGGAGGCAATTGGGAAGAAATACACTGGAACGGAATTTTAAGATATGTTCTTAAAGGCAATTGTGCCGGCAATGAAATGATTACGAGGGAAAAATGCCGAAAGTATTATTCAAATTTTCCGGTATTTATTAAAAAAGTAAAATCTGTAAACCAGAATATATTTACAACTGAAGTTAGTGATAACCCTGAATTAAACAATTTATGTACAAGGAAATGTTATCTTTGCGATCCCCTAACATTTGCGCATAAAATTAATCCGGATAACGTGCTCATGATTAATTCAAGACTGGATCATTACTTTTCAAGGAAATCAACCAGCAGTTTATGGGAGGAACTTGGAAAACCTGAAATTCACTGGTATAACTATCCTCATTTTTCAGGAATTATTAACAGAAAGGAAATATTTAAAACCATTACTGAATTTCTTAAAAAGAGCTGACACATACTTTTTTCATTATTTTCCTCTTTTGCCTCCAAGTCCGTATTTGTTAACTATAAGATTTCCCAGAAAAGTATATTTATTTTCAATTGCTCCTTCAGGACAAACTTCAGAACAACAAAAACATCTGATGCATTTTTTATAGTCAAATAATAATATATTGTTGTCATGTTTTGAATCTGAAATTGCAACTTGCGGGCATATTTTCTGACAGGTCTTACAGCTTTCTCCCCTGCATTTTTTTCTGTTTATCTCAGGGTATGGATTGAGGCTGTTTTTTGCAATTTCCATCATTAATCTAGCAAAAAAGTTCCTGCTCAATTCTTTTCGCGTAATTGAGGGAAGCAAAAAATCATATATTTTAAAATCAGCCAGATTACCGCCAATCAGATTAATATTTTCATAAAAGGCACCCTTTATTTTTCTTTTTTTAGCTTCAATCAATACAGGATTATTATCTTCATCAAGGCCCATAATATTGGATGCTATATTATCTAATGCAAAACAATCCGTACTTGCAAGAATTAAATTTGTTTTTCTTGGGATACCTCCATTTCCCGGACCATTTCCCTCCATTCCCAAAATCCCATCCATTATGGTTAATTGCGGTTTTAGGGCGCAAACGATGTCTATAAGCAGATTACAGAACATTGCATTATCAAAAAACCGTGTATGAAATCCCGGTTTTGCCATTCCGGGAATGACTCCAAACATATTTTTTACTGCTCCTGTTGCAATTGTAAGATTGTGGGTCTTTAATTTTGGAATATTTATTATAATATCAGCTTTTGCGGCAGATTTTATAATGTCAATCTGTTTTACAGCAATACCATCAGTAACTGAAACTTTTTCCTGTCTATTATCGTAATTTAAAATTATACCTGTTCTTTCATGAAGGTTGATAATACCTGTTGCTCCATAAAGCTTTTTTATTCCATTTTTTGTATATGGAAGAACAGGAGCAAAACTATCTGCAAGTATAATATTTTCAGGCTGATTTGTAATCTCCAAAATTTTTTTTACTATGCTTTCAATAAATAAAGGATGAGTTGTAATGGCTTTTTCCGGTTCACTTGGAGACAGCAGATTAGGCTTTATTAAAATTTTCTTATCAGGTTTAATTATATCATTAAAATTATTCAGCATATCAAGACAGTTGCCCAGTTTTAAATCAAGAATTTCTGAACTGTAACTGTCGCATTTTACAACGGAAACTTTTATTTTATCCAATCTGTACCTGTTTTTATTTATTATTTTAATTAAAGGGTTGATAATTGAACGTAATTATAGCAAATTTTAAATTTAGTGGTTAATTAATTTAAAGTAAAAAATAATTCTTCACAAAATTTATTTTAAAATTTATTGTTTTTAAGATATGCTGTAAGAATAAGATATGCTGCAGTGTAAATTTTAAAATATAATTTTAAAATATAACTTTAACCTTACTAAAGGAGCCAGCTATGAATATAATCGGATTAATCGTAATTATTATTGCTGCCATTATTGTTCTGTTAATACTTTTGCCTTCATCTATCAGAATCCTTAGAGAATATGAAATAGGAGTTATTTTTAGATTGGGAAGATATATCGGCAATAGAGGTCCGGGATTTGTAATGATAATACCTGGCGCTGAAAAGATGGTAAGAGTTGATAAAAGAACAAGAACAATTGATGTGCCGCCCCAGGACGTAATAACCAGGGATAATGTTCCTGTTAAAGTTAATGCTGTTTTATATTTCAGAATTGTCGACCCTGCAAAAAGTGTATTAGAAGTTGAAAATTTCAGATATGCAGCCTTGCAAATTTCTCAAACAACTTTAAGAAGCATACTCGGTCAGGCAGAGCTGGATGAACTGCTTTCAAAAAGAGAAAAAATAAACAGTGAACTTGCACAGGTAATTGATGAACTTACAGATCCGTGGGGAGTCAAGGTTACCGTGGTTGAAATAAAGGATGTGGAAATTCCGCAGTCAATGCAAAGAGCCCTTGCTGCTCAGGCAGAAGCTGAAAGAGACAGAAGAGCCAAAGTAATCAATGCAGAAGGAGAACTTCAGGCTTCACAAAAATTACTTGAAGCTGCGCAGGTAATGTCCAGATCACCCGTATCAATTCAGTTAAGATATCTGCAGACACTAAGGGAAATAGCTACAGAACAAAATTCAACCATATTATTTCCAATACCTATGGACCTGATAAATACTGTAGTGGATAAACTTACTAAAAAATAACTTAATTCATGCAGATATAATTCTGCTATTCTGGTATTTTGATTAAAAGATTTTGTTAACTTAATTGCGACAATAAAAATAAATTTAAATTTTTATCCTTTATGAAGATTTTTTAATATTTGTGGAATATCTTCAATATTTTTTAAGATAATTGCTCCTTTTGCCGCAATTTCCAAATATAATTTTACTGCTCTGCCTTCAACATGATCTCTTGAATCCATGCTTTCCGAATCAATTATTATTACTTTCTTCCCAAGATGTATTGATTCAGCAACAGCAGTAAGATTTAAAAAATTCCCGTTTCCAAATTGAAGGCATGGGAGAATCACAACGTCGCTTGTTTTTATCAATTCAAGATTTCTTAAATGTGCTTCCCTGCTTATTGGAGAAAACGGTGCTTCATTTATGAAAGTTATCCCCAGTTGTTCTGCCGTATAAAGATCGGTATCAAGGTTATTTACTACTCCTGTTGAAGTAATATATCCAAGATTATGAAGCATATTTAATATGGGTGAAGCTGCCCCGCCCCCTCCTATTACATGAATTTTTACTTCGCTTTTCATTTCTTTTTTTTCATGATGAAAGTGCAGATTAAAGTTAGGGCTTATATAAAGTTTGCCGGTAAAAGGATTTTTCCCCACATAAACATCGCTCTTAAAAACAGACATAATATTTGGCCTGTTTATTACTTCTGAAACATTTCCATAGCAGTATATGCTTCCTTCTTTTAATAATATGACCTTTTCACTGTACTGAATTGCAAGGTTAATATCATGAAAAATTCCAAGGATTGTTTTGCCGTTTTTCTTAAACAAGGAATAAAAAAGTTCCATGAATTCAATTTGAAAATTTATATCAAGATGACTGGTTGGTTCATCCAGTATTATTATCGGGCTATCCTGAGCAAGAGTTTGCGCAATTATTACTCTTTGCTTTTCGCCTCCTGAAAGCTCATTGTATTTCCTGTCCTTAAAAATATCAGTTTTTGTAAGTTCCATGACTTCTTTTACAGTTTTAAAGTCTTCATGATTTTCACCTTTAAATCTGTTCAAATAAGGATATCTGCCCATGAGAATTGTTTCATAAACGCTGAAATTAAAACCAAGGTTTACATATTGAGGGACTACTGCAATCTTCTTAGCAATTTCTATATTATTTAAATCCCTTATGCTTTTTCCCTCAATAAAAATTTCTCCGTTAAAAACCGGTAAGACTTTGCTCAATAAATTTACAAGGGTACTTTTACCTGCACCATTTGGTCCGATAATTGAAACAAAACTGTTTTTTTCAATATTAAAACTTAAATTTTTTAATACCGGCAATTCATTATATGAAAAACTTAAGTTTTTTACTTCTATTGAAGCATTATTCATAAATTTTAAAATACCTGCCTTTTTGACCTGATAAGCAAATAAATAAAAAACGGAACTCCTATTATTGAAGTTATAATTCCAACAGGAATTTCCATCGGGGTTAATATAATTCTTGCAAGTGTGTCTGAAATTAAAAGAACAATCCCCCCGGAAATGACTGCAGTCGGATAAAGAATTTTGTGATCAGGACCAACTATCATTCTCATTATGTGAGGTGTAATTAAACCGATAAATCCGATTATACCGCTGACAGAAACTGCAGCTGCTGCCATTATTGATGCTAATATCAGGAGTATCTGTTTTATTTTTTCAGTTTGAACACCAAGCTGATTTGCCCGTTCATCTCCAAGTGACATTACATTTAAATCTCTCATAAAAAAGAAAGATGAGATCAATATAATTATGATAACAGGCATTATTATTAAAAAATTGTTCCATGAAGAATTGGAAAGACCGCCCATTATCCAGAAATAAACTTTTGCCAGATCATGTGTTCTGAAAATCATCATAAAGGAAATTATTGAAGTTAAAAGAGAGCTTAAGGCTACTCCTGACAATAATAAAGTCAGGGTTGAAATTTTCCCTTTTATCCTTGATATATTATAAATAAGAAATGTAGTTCCAACTGCGCCAAGAAATGCAAAAAAACTCGTTGCTGAAATATTTACTATCTTGATATTGCCTGTAAATAGTATACCTATTGTTGCACCAAAAGCAGCTCCGGCAGAAACACCGATAATATAAGGATCTGCCATGGGGTTTCTGAAAATACCCTGAAAAATCACTCCTGAACCTGAAAGAGCAATTCCTACAATTATAGCCATAAAAATTCTTGGCAATCTTATATCGAAAATTACTTTAATATCCTGAGGGCTGATACCGGAAGATTTTAAAATATTATTAAGTCCCGGAAAAATACTTCCCAGTATTTTTACCGTTGACTTGATGGAAAGATTTGCAGCTCCTATTGCTGATGACAGGATAATAATTGCAATTAAAATGATTAATAAAAATATTACAGATCTTATAATCCTTGAAGGCATAGCTTTTACTGAAAAAATTTTAAACTATTAATAAAATTTTAATAAAACTAATTAAGATATTTAGCTTAAATCAAAGCTTCTTCAAATACAAGCTAAAAAAACACCTTAATTTCTTACTTAAGATTTATTTTTTTGTAAGAAATTAAGGTGTTTTATATTTCAAATTTCAATGAGCCGCCTGTTAAGTTAAATTTAGCATATCGGATATTTATATGCAATACGAGCAGTTGATTTAAAATATTATTTTTTAAGGCTAAAGATCAATAAAAATATCTTGACAGAACTATGTATATCTATTAATGTTAGTCTTGTCTAATTTATCAGATATTAAACCTGAATTTTAAATTATAGATAATTAAAAATTATTTTTCAGTAAAAATGGAAAGAAAAATAAATTCCAGTAAAAACCTGGATTTAAATGAAAATTACGGCTCTCTTTCTGATAATTACGGGTATATTTTTCTTGGCGAAGTTCAGAAAGGCGGTAAATACAGAATTGAAAAAATTCTTGGAGGCTGTTCTTTAAATACGAGGCTGTTATCTATTGGATTTGTTCCGGGAGAAATAGTTTATGTTCTTAAACAACAGGGATTTGGTCCCATGACTGTAATTGTCAAGGGTACAAAAATAGCTATTGGAAGAGGAGCTGCAAATAAAATTCTGGTAAGTGCAGTAAAAACAGAAATTTAAATAAATTCAGGTAAATAGCAATAATGCTTATAAGAAATAATTTTTTATAAAAAATTAACAAAAAAATCAAGTGATGGACTATGGAAGAATTAAAAATAGCTTTAGTTGGAAGCCCGAACTCGGGAAAAACAACTATTTTTAATAATCTGACAGGTTCAAGACAGCATGTAGGTAATTATCCAGGCGTTACCGTTGAACATAAATCAGGTCTTAAAAAATACAAAAATCATAAAATTTTCTTTACTGATTTACCCGGAATATATAGCCTGACTGCTTATTCTGAAGAAGAAATCATTACTAGGGATTATATAATTAATGAGAAACCTGATATCGTATTAAACATAATTGATGCTTCAAACCTTGAGCGAAACCTTTATCTCTCAACGCAGCTTATTGAACTTCAAATTCCATTAATATTTGTTTTTAATATGTTTGATTATTTTGGAAAAAGCGGCAGCCATTTAAATGACAGTCTTCTGTCTAAACTGCTGGGAGGACCAATAGTCTTTACTGTAGGAAATAAAAATAAGGGAACAAATGCTTTACTTGAAGCCATAATTAATTTTGATAAAAAAATTTTCAGTAAAAAAATAAATATTAATTACAGCGATGAAATAGAAAATGAAATTATTAAAATTAAGGAAGTCCTGGCAAAAGAAAATTTAAGCTTAAAAACCTTACCGGATTTAAGATGGCTGTCAGTTAAAATTCTTGAAGAAGACAAAATAGTAATTGAAAGCCTGAAAAATATGATGATAGCGGAAAATTTTCAGAAACTTTCAGCAATATCTGATGCTTCAATAACTCATATAAAAAATATAATGAGACAATCTCCGCAAATACTCATTGCTGAAGCAAGATACGGTTTTATTAAAGGAGCCTTAAAGGAATCCCTGAATAGCAGGAAAGAAAATAAAGAGCTTTTAACCGATAAAATAGACAATATACTTATAAACAGATATCTCGGCCTTCCGATTTTTGCCTTAATAATATGGATAATGTTTCAGATAGTGTTTAAGCTTGGAGATTATCCTGTAAACTGGCTTAGCTATGGCTTTTCAAAACTTGCTAATTTATTAAATAATATCATCCCTTCCGGATTATTAAAATCGCTGCTTGTAGACGGGATAATTGGCGGTGTTGGAGGCATACTTGTTTTTACCCCAAAAATAATGCTTTTATTTATTTTTATAGCCTTTCTTGAGGACAGCGGCTATATGGCAAGAGCAGCATTCATAATGGACAGAATAATGCATAAAATAGGGCTTCACGGTAAATCTTTTATCCCCATGCTGATTGGTTTCGGCTGCAGTATTCCTGCATATATGTGTACAAGAACCCTTGAAAATAAGAAAGACAGGTTAATAACCATGCACATAAATACTTTTATGAGCTGCGGAGGAAGACTTCCTATTTATATTCTTTTTGCAGGAATATTTTTTCCGAAAAATTCAGGTAATATAATTTTTTCAATATACATTACAGGTATTGTTATTGCAATTCTTATGGCTAAATTTTTAAGAGTAACCAGATTTAAAGGTGAAACAGAACCCTTTGTAATGGAACTTCCTCCATATAGAATGCCCACGCTTAAAAGTGTTTCCATCCATATGTGGGAAAGAACATGGCTGTACTTAAAAAAGGCAGGAACCATAATTCTTGCTATTTCAGTTTTAATGTGGTTTTTATTTGCATTTCCATTGTCAGATATAAATAAAAAAGCCGATATCGAAAATTCTTATGCAAGTAAAATAGGACATTTTATTGCCCCGGTGTTCAAACCGCTTGGCTTTGACTGGAGGCTTTCTCTTGCATCCCTGTCAGGAATTGCAGGCAAGGAAGTTGTTGTATCAACCATGGGCACACTTTTTAGTTTGACTGCTGAAAAATCAGGTTCAGGTCAGACAAATAAAACAGGAACTTCCGGTGAAATTAAAAGTATTATAGCGCAGACCTATAATCCATTAATCGGGTATACTTTTATGCTGTTTTCAATGTTATATTTCCCATGTATAGCAGCCCTTGCGGTTTTTCAAAGAGAAGCAGGGTTTAAGGAAATGTTATTCCAGGTTAGCTTTACTTTAACTATTGCCTGGATTCTGTCTTTTGCAGTTTTTCAGATTGGGAGGATTTTTATTTAAAATGGAAAAAATATGGCAATTAATAATAATAATTTTTGCCGTTTCTGGTGCTGTTGTTTATTTTATCCTTGATATTATAAAAAGTATCAAAGGCAAACAAACTGCATGCAGTGCATGCGTTTCTGAAAAACAGGATAATGCCGGTAGTTCAGAAAATTCCTGCAGTATTCAAAGTATAAATTTAAAGGTTAACTCTATCAACAATCCATGCAGTTCATGTAGTTTATCTAACTTATGTCAGAATGCTGCTGAAGAAAAACCTGCAAAGGATTTAAAAAAGAAAAAAATTATGCAAAAATAATTTAATAATTAATGGATGGTGATTTTTTTGACAGAGCTGTCTCATTGCCTTGAAGATTATCTTGAAGCAATTTATATAATAGGTATCAAAAAGAAGGTTGTAAGAGTTAAGGAAATTGCAGAGTTTCTTGATGTTAAAACTCCTTCTGTCGTTGACGCCATGTCTAAACTCTCTGAAAAAAATCTGATAAACCATGAAAAATATGGATATTTAAATCTTTCGGATGAAGGCATCAGAATTGCAAAAAATATTTATAAAAAGCACAGACAGATTTACAGATTCTTAAATGAAATACTTGGTATGGATACTAAAACTTCTGAAAAAGATGCATGCGGTCTTGAACATCATATGAGCAAGAATTCCATGGATAAAATGATAAAACTGATGGAATATATTGATTCAAATCCTGAAAGCCATTCAAAATGGCTTATAAATTTTAATAATTTTATCGCAAAAAAGAAATAATAAAAAAAATTAAATTATTTAAGGGAGGGGTTAATATGAACATTAAGGTGAATGATAATGTTACCTGGGTAGGTAAAGTAGACTGGGAACTTAGAAAATTTCATGGTGAGGAGTTATCCACTTTTAGAGGTTCATCCTATAATTCTTATCTTGTCAGGGATGAAAAAACTGCACTGATTGACACGGTATGGATGCCTTTTTCAAAAGAATATATTGAAAAATTATCTGCAGAAATAGAACTGGACAAAATAGATTATGTAATTGCTAATCATGCTGAAATGGATCACAGTGGCGCTCTTCCTGCCTTAATGGAAAAAATTCCGGGAAAACCTGTTTACTGCACTCAAAATGGCATAAGATCATTAAAAGGTCATTACCACAAAGACTGGAATTTCATAGCAGTTAAGACCGGTGATAAATTAAGTCTGGGCAGGAAAGAACTGATTTTTATTGAAGCTAAAATGCTGCACTGGCCGGACAGCATGTTCACTTATCTTAGCGGAGATAATATTTTGTTCAGTAATGATGCTTTTGGACAGCATTTTGCAAATGAAATGATGTTTAATGACCTGGTTGATGAGCATGAACTTTATGAGGAGGCAATCAAATACTATGCAAATATCCTTACTCCATTTGCAAATTTTATCGAGCAAAAAATTAATGAACTTTTAGATTTAAAACTTCCGGTAAACATGATTTGTCCAAGTCATGGTATAATTTGGAGAAACAACCCCATGCAGATTATTAATAAATATCTTGAATGGGCAAGGGCATATCAGGAAAATCAGATAACTGTTGTTTATGATACCATGTGGAACGGGACAAGGCAGATTGCGGAAACAATTATCGATGGAATCAAATCAAAAGATAAGAAAGCAGACATCAAGCTTTATAATTCAGCCAGGCATGATATCAATACCATCATAACTGAAATTTTCAAATCAAAAACAGTTCTGATTGGATCTCCAACTGTAAATAGGGGAATTCTTATTTCAACTGCTGCTCTGATTGAATTCATAAAAGGTTTAAAATTTAAGAATAAAAATGCAGCAGCATTTGGAAGTTTCGGCTGGAGCGGCGAATCTGTAAAAATAATTACTGAAGAGCTTGCTGAAGCAGGACTTGAAATTCTTAATGAAGGCATAAAGATTCAATGGCATCCTGGCTCAGAAGACCTGATAAAAATCTTTGAATACGGCAGGGATTTGGGAGATAAAATAAAGGAAATAGCACCTTAATCAATTTACATTTAAATTATGTCCATGTAAATTATGACCACAACAGCAGCAGTGATAAAACTGCTGGTTCATTATTTCACAAATTAAAAATTTTTGTAAATTTTATTCGCAGTATATTTTGCATGCTTCAGCAAAGTATTTAATATTTTGTATAGGAACATCCTTACCCAATGTATTAGAGGACCCCAATATAAGACCAGACTGTCTTCCGATATCCAAAACCCTATCTTTCACTTCCCTAAAGATATCTTCCCTGCTTCCGGAGGGAAATGTTTTCTGATTACTCATGGTTCCCCAAAAAACAAGGTCATTTTTATATTTCTTAATAATATCATAAATATCCATTGTCTCGGGCTGGATAGGATGCAGGATATCCAGTCCGCATTCAATAAGATCGGGGATTATTTCAGAAATATTGCCGCATGAATGCAAGAATATGTACTTGTTATTATAATCTGATTTTATCTTCTGCCACAAACACTTATAATAAGGCTTATAAAATTTTCTAAAAATTTCGGGACTGATCTGTAAACCATTTTGAGACCCAAGGTCATCATAAAAACAAAGAATATCCACACCTGCACTGATATTTTTCATTGAAAGTTCATCGACAAAAAAGGCAACTTTTTCAATTATCAATTTAATAAGTTCAGGATTATCATAATAATCATAGTAAATCCTTTCCCTGCCTCTTAAATAGTAACTCCATTCATAAAATGAACCAGAATAGGCAGAGCAAATCTTATCATTTGATTTTATGTGTTCAACATCCTTTTTAAAAAATTCGTAATCCTCTTCTTTTAAAACAGGTACAGGATAATTCCTTATGGCTTCCGCATCATTAACATTCTCTAGCGGAGATAAAAAAGCATGGTATTCCTCATTACCTTTCCATGGATAATAATAAAGCCCAAAACCATCAAAAAAACCGTCTGGAGGAATTGAGATGGAAATATAATATTCTGAATAATTAAAGTTCTCATGTTTTGATAATGGTATTCCGCCAATCAGGTCGGTTTTTGAAACATTTTTTTTAAATGATACTGGCAGATACCCGGAAGCATCATTATGAATTCTGTCAGGATCTAAAGCCATCCAAATATCATAATCAAAATATTTTGCCAAAGACTCTTTTATACCCAAATCTTCTTTAAGCTTCTCTGCTAAACTCCATTGAATGCCTTTGCACGCTCCAAAATCCAGAAGCCATGGAATTCTTGTTGTTACTCTCTTATTAATTACATCAGAAATTATCTTTCTTGAATTTTTATGCAAAAACGACATCATCATAATTTATTAATCAACAAGTACCATATTCTTTAATTTTTTCAATTATAAATTTATAAGTATCAAAATCTACATGATAAGGGATAGAATGATCAGAATGGGAAATATATTTTTTCTTCTTTGCATAATTAACTTTTAATTTGATTTCCTTATCAATTATATTCTTATCATTTGTGCTTAAAATCCTTGCATCAATTCCACCTGTAAGCACGATTTTATCTCCATATTCATCGACAATTTTGTAAAAATCATTTCCTGCTTTTATTTCAATTGGATTAAGCCCCTTTATTCCTGCCTCAAATAAAAGAGGAAGTGCCTGTTTAACATTACCATCGGTATGGTAAATCATGTATTTACCCAGAGCATCAAATAGCTCTTTATGAAAAGGCATCAGTATCTCTCTATACATTTGGGGTGAGAAAAACAAACCTTTGTTATAGGCAATATCACCCCACACCCAGTAACCGTCCATTTTCATGCCAAGATTGTTTAACATTTCCATCATTTTAAAAGTTATACCAAGATTATACCTGAGCATTTCTTTTATCCACTCAGGATCTTCCGCCATTTTGAACAGTATATTGTCTGTTCCCATAACTTCCCTGATACATTCATATGGTTCTCTGAATACAAGACACTTAAATTTTTCATTCTTAAGCGCTTTTTCATATTTCTGTTTTAAATGATTCATGTTCCTTATTCCAAACCATGAACCTGAAAGAGGCGGATTTGAATGCAGTCTCCATTCTTCTGCTTTATATAAATTTTTATATTTTTCCCAATCTTCCCTTGTTTTTATTGTATAATCTACAGGAAAACCAAGAACATCAGACATGCTGATAATGTTTTTATCATCCTTGGGTATTTTTAAGGTTTCACCATCAATGGTATAAATGACCTTATAATCATTGTCTTCGCTTATCAACCTTTCCTTGAAACCAAATCTGGGATCAAAAAAGAAGTATATAATATCATGATCAAAATAATAATCCGGCTCATCACTATCCATCCCCTGTCTCTTCCATTTTTTGATAGTTTCACCCCAGTAATATTCGACAATGCCAACCCTGTCTGTTTTTTCTCCTTCGAAAGTAGCTTTTATTCTATCAACTGATTTCATCCGCTCCCCCTATTAATCTTTTTTAAAAAGCATAATCATATCAATAAAATTAAACGTAGAATAAATTCAATTTGCTATAAGCAATTCGATTTCTATTGAATTATTCACCCTAATTTTATTTGAACTTTCAATAATTCAGATTTTTGACCAATTATTCACGAGAAATTAATAAAACTAAATCAACACCGGAGTATTTTCTATGATATTATTCAACTTCAAACGATAATTGCTGTAATTTTTCCAACTGACATCAGGTGGAATAAAATGATCACCAAAAGGAATATAACCTCCGGCTTTTATCAACTCCTTTATTTCACCTAACTCTCTTTCCAGATCAACCTTCATGTTTACGTTGCCATCCCGAAGTATTGCTTTATTAAAACCGCCCATAATTATAAAATCCGGATTGTTTCTTCTTATTTTCAGTAAGTCATTTCCTGCCTGCTTTTCAAACGGAAGCATTCCTGTTACCCCTACATTTTTAAGCAAAGGTATTAAATTTTCTACAAAACCATCGGAATCAACAATTACATGTTTTATTTTCCTTGAGTTTAAAAAGCCGATAATCCTTTTATAATAAGGAGCCATAAATTCATTAAAGATATCAGGGCTTATTAGCATTCCCTGTTTTCCTGATATATCTTCAAAAAAATAACCGAAATCAAAATCAGTATATTTTAGTAATTCTTCTGCAAAACTTATCCAAAAATTGCATAAATAAGAGTTTATCTTTTTTATAAAACCAGGATTATCGTAATACATCATAAAAAGCCTTACTTCTCCCATAAGATATCTCAGGCTTCCAAAAAATCCGCACGGATCTCCTAAAATACTTAATGGGTAATCCCTGTTCTTTGAACTTTTTATGGCTTCATCAAAACCATTAAGGTATCTGGATTTCAAATTATTTAAATTAAGTCTTTCTTCAACAAGCTTATTCCAATCATTTTCATTCTTAATTGGAAAATCCAACCAGAATGGCATACACCTGTTATCCTTAAAGATTTTTTTCTTAATCCCGTCGGAGTCAATCAAAACCATTGTATCTTCTGTTTCTTCAAGAATTTTTCTTTCAAATCTTGGGGCAAACCATTGATTTACGGGAAGATATGTAAACCCCTTATCAAAATTAAATAGGGAAGCGATATCTCTTTCAAGATAAAGTCCTTCATCAAAACTTGATTCAGGCCATTGAAGTCCTGGACCAGCTATAACATCTCCGTATGTTCTGTCAGCAGGTATTCCGTAATTTTCTTCCAGTCCTTCTTTATACCATCTCCTTATTGTTCCACCCCAGTAACCAAACTCCCACTTTATTGTTCTCGGACTTTTTTTAAAATTAATAACATTAAGAAAAATATCTCTTGAATTTAGACTCATTTTTAATTCTCTTCTGATTTTTTTTTCTTTTAAAATACTTTGGTTATCTGCAACATTTTTCCAAAAGATCACATAGTTTCTATTAATGTCTTTGTCTAACCTAAAAAAATTAATTATTCTTTAATATTTTTTAAAATTATCCATGTAAATTTTTCTAAAACTTGAAAAGTCAACTACTTCAAATCCATTTTTTTGAATCATCTTAATAAAATTATCAAATTCTTTTACTTGGGCTTCACCTGTATTTTTATAAAGAAATTCATCATAGTATAAAGTGCCTTCTGCATATTTTATGCTTTTAGGCATCTTATAAAACTCCCATGGATGTAGATAAAAAGTTAGGGCGGAAATTCCAAATTCCTTTTGTTGCCTATCAACTATCGGTTGCATATTCTCAAAAACAAATTTTGCGCCATGTGTTCTAAGTCTTGGCCATGAATCAAGTCTTTTTGCAAATGTATTATCATCTGCATTTTCCATATCAAAGCAAAAACATGGAAGCTCAAGAATATTTGATTTTCCTTCTTCTTCCCAGTTTGTTTTTGAAGCAAAATATGGGAAATTCTTATCCCCTCTGTTAAATTGAAGGTATGAAGAATCCTGCTCAAAACCCAGTTTTTCCAGAACTTCAATAAGTTTGTTACTTCCAAATCCCCTGGGTGATCTGAAAGATTTAGGATTTTTACAAGTAACTTTCTTTACTATTTCAACATTTAACTTTAACCTGTGCTCAAGCTCTTCGTTCAAAATTCTTGAGATTGATGAACTTATAAAATTAACTTCCCCTAGGTCTTCATGAAAAAGGCTGTGACAGCCAATCTCATAACCCTTATTGTCTACAAATCTCAACATATTTTCATTTTTCAGAGCACAATCTCCGGTCCATAAAAAAGTTGCCTTAACCGAATTCTTTTCCAGAATATCAACTATTCCTAATGTACCATGCTGAATTCCTTCATAATTAACAGAAGTACTTCCAATATCAGGTTCCATGTCAAAGCCAAACATTATATATTTTTTATTTGTCGATTTGCTGTTCATAATTCCTCCAGATTTCATAGAACTCACCACATGATGAAAATTTAAACCCATCATTAAGACACAAATCTATATATCTATCAAAAGCCTTAACCATAAAATCCCCACAGTTTTTTGATAATTCTGGTTTAAATATAAATGTTCCCTCATCATATTCAAATTTTTCAGGCATTTTTTCAAATTCCCACGGATGTAGATAAAATAATAAGACGCAAATATCCGAAAACTTGCTTTGTTTTTTTAAAACATGCTTTTGATTTTTAAAGACAAAATCTGCACCTAGCAGCCTAAGTAAAGGCCACTGATCATTCTTGCAAAAATACTTGCTATAATCATTTTTATCATCAAGAAATGCAAAGTTAGGAATTTCAAGAATATTCATTTTACCTTTTTCAAGCCAGTTATCTTCCGAAGGATGATAAGGTAATATCTGCTTTTTATGGGCAGCAACTGAATATGAAGCATCTATTCTAAATCCCAATTTTTCTAAAATCTTTATCTGGCCATGTCCCTGCCATAATCTCGGAGCTCTAAAAGTTGTCGGTTCCTTTTCCGAAAGTTTTTTAACTATTCTTATGTTTTCAATTAATCTTGCTTCCATTTCCGATTCAAGTATAGGACTGTCATTTGGCATATTAAACCCCACATCACCTACTGTTTCGTGTTTTAAACTATGGCAGCCAACCTCAAATCCTTCTTCGGCAACCTCTACTACTTTCTCGGGATTATTTAATGCGGTATCACCTGTAAATAAAAAGGTGGCGGTAATATCATACTTATTTAGTATTGAGATAATCTTCATGGTACCATATTTCACTCCATTGTAAGTCTTTAAGTAGCTACCAATATCTGTTTCCATATCAAACCCGAAAATTACATATTTTTCCATACCAGCCTCTTTTAATAAAAGCATTAAATTTATTTTCTAAAAACCCTATATAAAAACAACTATTAAAATTGGGATAATTAATACTTTGAAAAATTTAAATATTTATTTAAAAATAATTTTTCAAATTTTAATAAATTATTTTATTTATTTTAATTTTAAAATCCGAAAAGCTTTTCCATATAAACAGAAAAAGGAACCGTTCCATTTTTTGTAATCCTGTAACCTGTTTCGACTCTTATTCCTGGAATTTCTTTATGTCCGAAAAGTGCAATATCTATGCATATTATCTGATTTTCCTGAATGATATCATCACTTCCGGGTCCGAAAAATGGCCTTTCAAACTCACACAAGCCTGCGCTATGGACAAAAGGCATTATCATATATTTTTCATATCCCCTGCCAAGCAAATATTTCCTGGGAATTGAATCAATTTCTTTACCAGACAAACCAGGTTTAAGAGCTTCTTTTGTCAAATAAAGGGCTTCACAAACACTTTTTATAAACTCATCTTGTTGTTTATTTGGTTTCCCTCCTACAACAACAGGATAACAGGCAGTTGCATTATAGCCATTAAATCTTGGCGAAAATCCTGTTAAAACAATTTCTCCATTTTTAAATATTCTATTGCTTGATGGAGTAACTATACCAATTGATCTTTCAGCAGTTCCCACAATTGTTCTATAGCCATATCCTTCTGCACCCATTTTTCTACCAATGTATTCTGCCTCTGCAGCAGCTTCATATTCTTTTTTGCCTTCAACAATTGATTCCTTTAGTTTTTTGAAACCTGCATCAGCTATTTCATATGCTTTAGCAGTCATTTCAATTTCCCATTCAGACTTGACATACCTGAAAATTTCAAATTCTTTTGTAACGTCAATAATTTCAGGGTCTTCCAACTCTGAGATGAGCTGATTGTAAATTTGGAGCGGCAGAGATTGAATGCCAACAAGGCCTATTTTTTTTATCTTTCTTCCTCTGAAATATTTTTTTGAAATCTGGTTGAAACTTAAAATTTCGGCTCCCGGATATTCTTCTTCAGGCACCATGAATACAAGGCTTGATTCTGTTATCTTAATTTTGGACTCCATCTTTGCATAAGGCTGCGCTTCAGGGCCTCCTATCAAAAACGGGTAGCAGTAGTTAGAAACTATAACTGCACCCCTTTCAACAGTCGGGCACCATCCAGTAAGATATCTACCATTCATAACATTGTATTCATCGAAATAAACAAAAATAAAATCCAGTTTCTTATCTGCAGCAAGTTTTTTTACCTTATCAATTCTTATTTTATATTCGTTATCAGGCAGTGACATTTCCTTTCCTTTCTTTAAAAATATTTTGATAAAAAGTTTAAATCTTTTGTTTTAAAATCAAAATTTTAAAGTGCCATTATCATCAAATTTGTCCAGTCTCCAAACAGGTTCAATATCAATTAAAACATCCTTGGTGTGGAAAAAATCTTCATCATTTATGAGCATCATTCTTACTTTTGCCGTCCATTTCTTAAAAATTTCCATGGATGAAAGTTTGGAGCTTGAATTTTTAAAATTTTCACATTTCATGACAACAATGACCAAGTTATCAAGAATAAAAATATATTCTTCAATAAAACCTGATTCCCTAAGAGCTTTTACCAGTCCAGGCCAAGTATTATTATGTAATTCTATATAATCTTTAATATTTTCAGTTTTTAATTTCATCATTTCACATATAACTTCCATCAAAAACCTCCCCCT
>JAMDDL010000178.1 GCA_023488645.1 Actinomycetota bacterium
TACAGGGCGCTTACGACGAGTCCTATTGTAGCCGGCAGTGAAAACCTGAAAAGCAGTTTCCTTAAATTACCGTTTAAAATTACTTCCCGTTCTTCCATAATAAAACAATCTATTACTAATCTATTACCTAATTATTTGATAAAAAATTTGGTAAAGACTTTTATTTTAATTCGAAAATGTTTTTTTAAATCAAAAACAGAATTATATTAACAGAATCCATAAATGTAAATTAAATTGTCTTTTGAAAAAATAAATTAATTAATTTTTAAAAAAAACCGATATTTTATATTAAGGGTTGTTTAAAAATATTGGTTAACAGAACAATTAATTTATTAGCTGACAGGCAGCATATAAATGAAATATTGTCTAAATTATAGTTTACAGACAGTATTACTTAATAACTGCTGCTATAGATGAGTATATCCTTGCAGTATTATAAAATCAGTAATCTATCTCAATTTCCTTATTTAAATCTACAAGGACGGTATCATTTGTATACGCAAATGGCGGCAGAAGGCAGTAGCCCAGAGTATCTTTATCATTTACTGCAAAAGGGCAAAAGTGCCATACTCCTGTTTTTATTCTGAACCAGAAATTTTTTGGAAGGATAAAAGCTTTTGTTTTAGTAAGGTCAGGAAATTTATCTTCAGGTGTTACATGAAATATTATATCCTCATTAAAGCCGCCCATTGTTTCTTCAGTATATCTATGGTATTCAAGCATATTAAAAACAAAAGGTCCTTTTCTTAAATGCAGCGGATTTATGCAAATAAGATTAGTGTTTGAAAAAGTAGTAATGAACATTTTATCAGGATAGTAATTAGCTGTTTTGCTTCCTCCTCCAAGCGGAGAACCACAATTAAAAGGATCAAGCACTGTTCCAAACTGACTAAAATTATCATCTTTTATGTATTCAGCTTTTAATTTCATAATTTAATTACCCTTTTTCCATTATTTCTTTATAATTACCGGTACCCCTGTAAACTTTCCAAACTCCCTTATCTTTTCCGTTGCATCGCCGTAGACTAATACGTTGTGATGTGGTACTGCCTCTTCGAGCATGTCTTCTACAAAATTCATATTACCGATGTTCATTCTTACAAACATATTGCTGCCCTTAAGCATTGGTTTATTTTTAATTGCCCTTCCTAACCCTGCAAATATCTTAAAGGAATCTCCTTGGTGATTTATCCTGCATACCGTCACATCTCCTTCTCTTAATGATGCAGTTTGGGCTGGCCCTTCAAATACAACTTCAATTTTTGGTTTTTCATCTGATAAAGTATATGGGGCATTGCCACAATGCCAGAAAAGCAGGCTGTCGTTTTTTTCAATATAGTTTACAAAATCAGCAGTCCATGGAGTAGACCCTGTAAGGGAGTAAAGCATAAGCATTGTAAGCGTGCAGTCCATATCAGTTTCGCATGAAGCCATAATCCCCTCGGCACTCAGTCTTCCATTAGCAGCACACATCGGGGTCTTTCTTGTCATTCTAAGTTCCGGCCAGCACTGGGGAGCATAAGAATTAATGCCGTAATTGCCTACAATCCTTTTTAATGCAATATATACCCTTGATAAGTTTTTGACACCGGCAGCATCTATTTTAATGTCATATAGCTTGTTTTGGATATTAGTATCATCCTTTATTTCATCATCCTTTATGCAGTCTATCATGTTAAGAAGCTCTGAGATGGATATTTTGTTTATTGTTGAGCCAAACACTCTTTTTATTGCAAGCTCATCAAATCCTGATATCTCAAAACCGTCAGGCCTTGATCCGATTAAGCCAATTTTGGAAGTTTTCATGTACACTATGGCATTGACAGCACTTACAAAATTGCTTAACTTTTCCCTAAGCTTACTGCTTTTTACGTCCCCGTATGCAAATGAAAAAGACCTTTTAATATCTCTGCATATCATACCAACAGGCATAAGACCTATCATTGAACCTGCAAGTATGTTTTTATCTATTAAATACTCATCAAGCCCCCATGCAAGTACGGGAACATTTGTATTTCTTATTATTTCTATCATAAGATTGCTTAAACTAAATGTCCCATTAAAAAGGATAAGAGCGTCAATATCATTTTTTCTGAAATAGTCTGCTTCAAGCCTTGCTTCATCAAGGTTTGTAATGGCCGCTAAATTTGAATACAGCTCTACACCAAGTTTTTCTTTCAAGTATTTCTTTGCATCATCAGATAGCTTTACTGCCATGTCTTCTGCCTCTTTTTCAAAATTTCCAAGCATAAGAAGATTGGCAAAGCCAAATTTTAATTTTCTGAAATTGTTCATTTTTCTACCCTTCCGTAAATAAGATTAAAAATTATTTTTAAAAATCTCCTGCATTAAATTTCCAAAAAATAAATGGTAAAATATCTTAAGTATTTTTTAAAATTCATAAATTTTTAACATTTAACAGGAAATTCACCGTATTTTTCCAGAGCACTTTCAATTGCGCCAAAAGCAATTTCCCAGCTTTCCATGGGATAGTTTTCGGTACAGCCAATTATAAAATTGTCTCCTGGAGCTACACTTTTTAACATATTTATAGTGTAATCTTCTATGAGTTTAGCACTTGCTGTAGCAAGAACTGAACCCGGAAAATTTATCCAGATGATCTTATCTTTCCAGGCTTTTCTGGCTTCCGTCAAGGAAAGATTTCCCATGGGCGGGGGTGTAAATGCTTCAACAATATCAATTCTGGTCTTACCTATAATATTAACTAAAGAATTTAAATTACCATCCATGTGAATAGCTAAAATCTTTCCTTCCCTGTGAAGAATATCTGCCATCTCATTGTAAAATGGTACGTAGTATTCTTCAAAATAAGCTGGCGGAGTAAGTACTGTGGTCAGATTATCAGGAACCCAGATCAATGTAGCTGGTGATTTTGCAGCAAGGATAAATTTTCTTTTCTGGTGTTTATAAATTACTTCATACAGTTTTTTTAACTTTTTAGGATTATCTGCTATTTCCAGATAACACTTTTCTGCTCCCATAAGTTCATAAAGAAGGACCTGGAACGGGGATTTACCCATATTGGCCATTATATATCCGTCAGATCCGACTATCTTATCCGTAAAAATAAAATCCCCGTAGTTTGTTTTGAATTTATTATTTTTATAGATATATTCCAGTACCTCATAATCTGATTCATTCTGGAAAGGATGCCTTGTTACCCAGGAAAGAAGCTCCTCATCAATTTCACTGCCAAATCTTTGTATCAGATCCCCAGGCATTGGGATACTATCTATAATAAATTCATGCTGCGCTGAGACCTGACCTGCAGGTGTCTTAAATTCTCTTAAAATAACATTCCTGCCACGGTCTCCTTCAAGGATATATTTGTTTTTCTCAGTTACTTCCATCTCAGGAAAAGTTACCTTAACTATTGGAAAATGCTGATAAATAAGGGTAAGTCCTTTATTTCGAAATTTTCGCTCTGCTTCTCCCCAGGGGGGAAAAGAGGCGTACATAGTCCAGGGTATCCTGTCCGGTTCCTTATGATGTAATACTGCATCCAGTCTTTCTTTTTTGTTCAAGATTGCCTCCTTAAAATTTTAAATATCAAATATTCAATAAATTCTAAATAGTTTTGTTTATATATTTTTGCAAATTAGCAATATTTTCTTTAAAACTGGAATCTTTTGTAAAAAGCCCTGCAGTTCCGCCAACAAAAGCATTTGCACCTGCACTTGAAAGTACAGAAATTGTATTCATATCTATGTGCCCATCAATATAGA
>JAMDDL010000055.1 GCA_023488645.1 Actinomycetota bacterium
CCGGGTACCAACTGTGAAATGGATTGTTATCATGTTTTAAAAAATCTTCTGAAGGTTGACTGTAAATTAATCTGGCATAAGGAAACCGGAGATGATGATGATGTTAATGCAATAATAATTCCAGGAGGCTTTTCATATGGCGATTATTTAAGAACAGGAGCTGTAGCCAAATTTTCTCCTGTTATGTCTTTTGTGAGAGACTTTGCCCAAAATGGCGGACTTGTTATCGGCATTTGCAATGGTTTTCAGATTTTGCTTGAGGAAAATCTTCTTCCTGGAGCAATGCTGCGAAATAATACATTAAAATTTATCTGCAAATATGTAAATTTAAGAGTTGAAGATATAAATAATCCTTTTACTTCGGGTTATAAAACAAATGAAATAATCAGGATGCCGATAAGACATAATGAAGGCAATTATTATATTGACAGTGAAGGACTCAAGCAGCTTATAAAAGAAAACAGGATATTATTAAGATATTGTGATGCACAGGGTAATGTTAACAAGGATACTAATCCAAACGGTTCAATTGATAATATTGCGGGGATATGCAATGAAAAAAGAAATATTTTCGGTCTGATGCCGCACCCTGAAGCATGCAGTGAAAAACTGCTTGGTTCTGAAGACGGTTTAAAAATATTTAAATCAATTATTAATCATATTTTTTAAAATCAGATATTTTGAGAAACGGCAGAAGGCGGTTTTATGAAGCAGGATGATAATCAATACAAAAAATTAGGCTTGAAATATAATGAATATCTGAAAATACTCAAATATCTTGGCAGAAAGCCTAATTATCTTGAATTAAACATATATTCCGTAATGTGGTCTGAACACTGCAGCTATAAAAGTTCAAAAGCCCTTCTTAAAAATTTTAAAACCACAGGAAAATATGTTTTACAGGGTCCTGGTGAAAATGCAGGAGTTCTGGATATTGGCGATAATCAGGCACTGATATTTAAAATGGAATCACACAATCATCCTTCAGCTGTTGAACCTTATCAGGGTGCGGCAACAGGAATCGGAGGAATAATCAGGGATATATTTGCAATGGGTGCACGGCCCATCTGCAGTTTAAACTCCTTAAGATTTGGAAAGCCGTATGGTGATGAACATCAGAAATATTTGTTTGAGATGGTTGTCAAGGGGATAGGCGACTATGGGAACTGTATGGGAATTCCTACAGTCGGAGGAGAAGTTTATTTTGATGATACTTATAATGGAAACTGTCTTGTTAACGCAATGAGTGTTGGACTTGCTCAAAAAGATAAACTGATAAAATCAAAAGCATTTGGAACAGGAAACTACCTTGTTTTAATCGGTTCAAGTACAGGGAGGGACGGAATACATGGAGCAACATTTGCCTCGGATGAACTTAATGAAGAATCAGAAACACGAAGGCCATCAGTTCAGGTCGGTGATCCGTTTATGGAAAAGGTTGTGCTTGAAGTATGTCTTGAACTGCTTGAAAAAAAATTGATACTTAGTTTGCAGGATATGGGGGCTGCAGGTATAACAAGTTCTTCAGTCGAAATGGCAAGCAAGGGAAATACAGGTGCAGATATTGATGTTGCCATGGTGCCGTTAAGGGAAGCAAGCATGCTGCCTTATGAAATAATGATTTCCGAATCACAGGAAAGAATGCTGGCGCTTGTTGAGCCTTCAAAGCTTTCCGCAGTAAAAGCAGTTTGCGATAAATGGAATATAAATTGCGAAAGGATTGGAACTGTTACAGATAACGGACTTTACAGGATTTTTAAAGGTGAAGAATTGCTTGGAGAAATTCCTGTTAAAACTCTTACTGATGAAGCTCCTGTTTATTACCATAAATATGAAAGACCAAAATATATTGACAGTGCAGTTTCATATTCATTAACTGAAGATGATTATGACGGATTGCTGAAAAAATATTCCCATAATGAAATTTTTAAAAAAATCATATCTTCCCCAAATATATGCAGCAAAAAATGGGTTTGGCAGCAATATGACCATATGGTTCAAATAAATACGGTGCTCCTTCCAGGTCATGACAGTGCAGTAATCAGAATTAAAAATATCCCTAAGGCCATTGCATTTTCATGTGACGGAAATGGAAGATATTGTTATCTTGATCCTTATAAAGGTTCTATAATTGCTGTAGCTGAGACAGCAAGAAATTTAGCTTGCTGCGGAGCTGTTTCAATGGGGCTGACAGATTGCCTCAATTTTGGAAATCCTGAAAAACCCGGGATTTTCTGGCAGTTTAAAAATTCAATTGACGGCATTATCAAAGCCTGCGAGGTATTTGAAATTCCTGTTATAAGCGGAAATGTAAGTTTTTACAATGAAAGTTTTGGAAAAGCAGTTTATCCTACCCCTGTAATAGGGACTGCCGGAATTATTGAGGATATAAAAAATCTGATTGGGATGGATTTTAAAAATAAAGGTGACATGATAATTCTTATAGGAAGAAAGATTAATGATGATGATTTTGAAAATGACGGAATGGGAGGGTCGGAATTTATGGAGCTGTTTTTTGGCAGGGTTGCAGGTAAATGTCCCGATATAAATCCCGATTATGAAAAAAAGCTTCATAATCTTTGCATTGATTTAATCAAGAAAAGACTGGTAAATTCAGCGCATGATGTTTCTATCGGAGGTATTGCTGTTACCATTGCAGAAAGCTGTATTTCCGGAAAAACAGGAGCACAAATCAGCATGAGGGCAAAAGATAATGATTTTCTTAAGTATTTATACAATGAAAATCAGTCAAGGATAATAATTTCAGCAAGTCAGCCAAATTTAAAGATGATTGAAGATAAATGCAGGCAAATTAAAATTGATTTTGAAATAATAGGCACAGTTGGCGGAAATAATTTAACTGTAAATAAAAAGATAGATATCAGTATAGAAGAATTAACTGCACTTTATGATAAATCCATTGAAAAAATCATGTCAAAATAAACAAAATATTTTTAGCTGTTTTTATTTAAACGGCATCTGGTAAGTTTTTATTATTGATATTGTTTAAAAATTGTTTTATTTTAATTTGGGCAGTTTGAAATATTTATTTTACAGCAAATGATTTTATTTTTTATATAAATTTATTTTATGGAAATAAAAAAAGAAGATTTTAAAAGGATAAATAAGGGAAGGAAGCATTTAAAAATAAAATTGAATTCATATAACTTTCAGTTGAATGAAATCCATGAGGAATGCGGAATCTTTGGCATATATTCAAATAAAAAAAATGTAGCAGAAATAATTTTTTACGGACTGCAGGCACTTCAGCATAGAGGACAGGAAAGCGCCGGAATTGCTGTTTCAGATGGCGAAAATATTTTGATTTACAAGGACCTTGGACTTGTTTCAAGCGTGTTTAATGAGCAGAACCTTGCACCTCTTCAGGGACATATAGGCATAGGCCACTCAAGATATTCCACCAAAGGAAAAAATGTATGGAGAAACAGTCAGCCAATATTTAGAACTTTCAAAGGGCAAAGTTTTGCAATTGCCCATAATGGAAATCTTATAAATACGGAGTCACTTAGAAAAACACAGATAAAGAAAGGCGCAAGATTTGAAACCACAACTGATACTGAAATAATTGCTTCTTTAATTGAAACATCTCAAAAAGAAAATATGGAAGATGCAATAAAGGAAGCAATTTCGTTAATAAAAGGTTCGTTTTCTCTTCTTATCCTTACTTGCGATAAGTTGATGGCAATAAGAGATCCAAACGGATTCAG
>JAMDDL010000034.1 GCA_023488645.1 Actinomycetota bacterium
CCCCATGAACTTAAATTGTTCACAAGGCCCTCAACCTTGCGCGTCTACCAATTCCGCCATTCCGACATTTCCGGTTATATTTTCAAAATCCAAAGTAAATCTGCTGATAAATTTTAAATCATATTTTGTTAAAAGAAAAATCATGAAAATTTTATCATACAAATTTTGCTTCCAAATTAATTTTACAATTAAAAATTAATAAGTAAAATTAATTTTATTCTTGGCTAGCTTTCATTTTTTGTGGTTGAAAACAAGTTACTAGATCGACGGCTGGGTATTGAGAAAACCTTATGAAGGCTGAGCGGGCATGGTTCCTCTTTTAAGAGGAGAGCGAAGCCTGAAATCAGAGCAAGCTTTGACTCGCTGGGGCAAAGCTTGCGCGTTTTCGAAATATCCAGCCGTCGATTATTACAGCCTTAATTTTGTACCTATCACAAAATTGGAAATGCTTCGTTATTCTTAAGGTTTAAGATAATTCATCCTTAAGGTTTAAGGCAAATTGTAGATATTTTTTAAGCATTTATATTGGTTTTCCTGCAAAAAAACATGCGGCAAAATGATCTTCTCCGTTTTCAGGATAATTTTTTAATTCAGGTTCCTGCAGGGAACAAATTGCTTCTGCATTAGGGCATCTTGGATGAAATCTGCATCCTGAGGGAGGGTTTATAGGGCTTGGAACATCTCCTGGAAGTATTATCCTTTGTCTTTTTCTTTCAAGATTGGGATCAGGTATGGGTATTGCGGAAAGCAGTCCCATTGTATATGGATGAAGCGGTTTTTTATATAAATCTTCTGAAGAAGCTATTTCAACAATCTTGCCAAGATACATTACTCCAACTCTTGTGCTTACATATTTTACAACAGATAAATCATGAGCAATAAATAAATAAGTTAAATCAAATTCCTTCTGCAGATCTACCATCAGATTCAGAATTTGCGCCTGAACTGAAACATCAAGAGCTGAAACAGGCTCATCACAAATAATTAATTCAGGCTGAAGAACCAGTGCCCTTGCAATTCCAACTCTTTGCCTTTGTCCTCCACTGAACTCATGAGGATATCTGTTTATATGCTCAGGATTTAAACCAACAATTTTTAAAGTATGCTTTATTTTTTTAATTCTTGAATTTCTGTTCCCGGCTTTGTGAATTTCAAGAGGCTCGCTTACTATGTCCCCGATTGTCATTCTTGGAGAAAGGGATGCATAAGGGTCCTGGAAAATAATCTGAATTTCCCTTCTGTATTTAAACATTTGGGAACGTTTCAGCTTAAGAATATTTATTCCATTATAAATTATTTCTCCTGCAGTGGGATAAATAAGCCTTAAGATTAATCTTGCAACAGTAGATTTGCCGCAGCCGCTTTCACCAACCAGGCCAAATGTTTCACCTTTTTTTATAAAAAAGCTTATACCATCAACTGCTTTAACTGATCCGGCTGCTGTATTAAAAAAGAAACCTGTTCTTAAATTAAAATATTTTTTTAAATTTTTTACTTCCAGTAAGGCTTTATCCATACTTTATAATAAATTTTAAAATTCAAATTATTAAAAATAAAATAAGTAAATTACTGCCTTTTCAAGCTTCCATTTAAAAATTCCTTCGATCTGTAGCATGCTGCAAAATGACCTTCTTCCTCCTCTATTGTTGGCGGAAAAGACAAAGTGCATTGTTTAATTGCAAATTTACATCTTGGAGTAAATGTGCACCCCTTAGGCAAATCTATAAGGCTTGGCGGTGTACCCTTTATAGGATGAAGCCTTTCCTTTTTTTCTTCATTTAATTTTGAAACTGAACCTATAAGTCCGAGCGTATAAGGATGAAGAGGATTATAAAATATATTATCTATAGTAGAAAATTCTACAGGTTTTCCTGCATACATTACCATTACCCTTGCAGCATATTTCGCTATTACTCCCAGATCATGGGTAATTAAAATAACTGATGAATTTGTTTTTTTCTTTAAGGTATCAATTAATTCAAGAATTTGAGCCTGAATTGTAACATCAAGCGCAGTTGTTGGTTCATCTGCAATTAATATGCTTGGAGAATTTGCAATTGCCATGGCAATCATAGCTCTTTGTCTCATGCCTCCGCTGAATTCATAAGGATAACTCTTTATTCTCCTTTTCCTGTCAGAAATACCAACCATATCAAGAAGATCCAGTGCCATATTATATGCCTGTTTTTTGGACACTTTCTGATGAGCTGTAATTGATTCTATTATCTGATTTCCAATACTGAAAACAGGATTTAAAGATGTCATTGGATCCTGAAAAATCATCGAAATGCGGTTTCCTCTGAAATGTTTAAGGGTATTAATCTTATATTTTAACAAATCCTGTCCATCAAAAATTATTTCTCCGCTTTCAATCTTGCCTGGAGGCACAGGAATTAAACCAAGGATGGTTAAAGCCGTAATGCTTTTCCCTGAGCCTGTTTCCCCGACAATTCCAAGAGTTTCACCTTTCTTTAAATCAAAAGTTACACCGTCAACAGCCTTCACTATTCCAGCATCTGTATGAAAATAAGTTTTAAGATTTTTTACTTCCAGTATTATATCCGAATTATTATTCATATCTACCTCTTAAGCCTGGGGTCAAATGCATCTCTTAATCCGTCTCCCAATAAGACAAACCCTAATACTGCAATTAATATTGCAATTCCCGGGAAAAACATTAACCACGGAGCTGTATTGATATAGTTGAGTGATTCTGAAAGCATTTTTCCCCAAGAAGGTGTCGGAGGCTGAACCCCCAATCCTAAAAAGGAAAGCGCTGCTTCCACTATAATGGCAGTACCCACATTCATTGTGGAATAAACTATAATTGGGGCAAAAGAATTAGGCAGAATGTGTCTTACTATTATCCTTGAATTGCTTGCACCAAGCGCTCTTGCTGCTTCTATATATTCCTTTTCCTTTATGGACAGTATCGAACTTCTAAATAGCCTTGCAACAGATGCCCATCCTAAAATTCCTATCGCAATAAAAACATTTAATACCCCGGGTCCAAGGATTGTCATTATTGCAATCGCACCCAGAATATAGGGAAAAGCAAAGAAAATATCAGCTACTCGCATGATTACAGCATCAGAAACATTTCCGAAGAATCCTGAGAGGGCTCCAAGAAATAACCCTATAGCCAGAGATATTGCTACTGCAACAACTCCAACCAGCATTGAAATTCTTGTGCCGTACAATACACGGCTGAAGATATCCCTGCCTAAAATATCAGTTCCAAACCAGTGCTGAAGGGTGGGACCTTTTTGAGAAATTTCCTTTATCCTGTCATTAGGATTATAGGGAGCTAAAAACGGTGAAAATACGGCAATAATTATCATAAGTATTACAATTGCAAGGCCAACCATTGCAAGTTTGTTTCTTACCAGTCTTCTCCATGCATCTTTATATAATGATGATTTGCTGTACTTTTTTTCAAGCTCCTCCTCTGAAACAAGGGATTCATCAATTATTTCATTAATATCTGAATCATTAAGAATTTTACTTTTATCTTCCTTGAAAGGATACATTATGTGTCCCTTTGAAATTAAACAAAGTTTTAAACATTAACAGCGCTTCCGCCTTCAAGTCTGATTCTCGGATCAAGAATTGCATAAATTATATCCACTATCAGATTTATAAAAACAAAAATTAATACTAAAACAATTGTTCCGCCAATAACTACCGGAGCATCTCTTTGCAGTATGG
>JAMDDL010000212.1 GCA_023488645.1 Actinomycetota bacterium
CATAAATAACCGGAGCTATCTTATCATGTATTCCTATGACATGATGGATATATGGTCCATATATTAATCTCTCTTCCCATCTACTCCAGTCCTTAACTTTAACCCATAAGTATGTTCCTCTGTTTTTTGGACCCTCAGCACCAACAGCATGCCCTGCAAGTAATGTGTAATTGCCATTTGCACCATCAAACCTTACTATTGAAACATCACCACCAACAATCTCCCAGCTGCAGGCTCCAAAAACACTTCCACCTTTTACAAAATGTTCACTAACGACTGCTTTTTCGCCGGGTTTTCTTAATGTATATGGAAAAGGTCCACAGTGCCATAAAAGTTCAATATTATCATCTTCAGGATGTCTAACTGTAAGGTCTGCAAAAAATACAGGCCTTTCATCAAAGGTTGCTGCCTGTGCTATCAGTGATGTCAAAGCACCGTGAATGTCAGTTTCACATGCAACAGGTATTTCTTCGCTAAAAAGTAAAGAGTTTGCAAAACAGGGAAAAATTCCCATCATATCCTGTAAAGAATTCCAGCACTGTATTGCAAACGCCGGAATATTCCTTTCAACAGATATTCTCTTAATTATTACTTTTAAAGCAATTAGATTACTTAAAGGTTCATTATCAAGATCTACACCCAAATTTTCACGTGCAAATTTAAATGTTTCTTTAAAATCACTGTCAGGATTTTTGATAAGCTTTTTTGCTTCAGACACTACATCGTCAAGATTAAAAGGAACTATCTGTATATTGAATTTTTCAAGCAATTCACCTTCATTGCAAATTACGGTCCAGAAATCACCCGGTCTTACACCAATTTGCCCAATCCTTATCTTTTTGAATGTTTTAACAATATTTGCTGCTCTGATAAAATTATTAAATCCCCTTTCAAATAATTCATCGTTTAACCTGCAATTAAGTATGTATGTAAAATTAACACCCATTCTTGTAAGAATCTTGCTTGTTGCAAATAAACCGCATTGTGTATCCCTGAGTCTTGACCCGTCCGGCAAAGGTGCTTCATCTCTTGGACCCCATAATAAAAATGGTTTACCTATTTCTTTTGCTACAATAGCAACAGCACTTTCTGTCCCAAAATTGCAATGTGGAGAAAAAACACAGTCAACTTTTTTATTTTTAAATTTTTCTATTGTTTTTGAAGCATCATAATCAGTCAGAAGCAACCCTTCTTCATTTATATCATTTATATCGACAACCTGATATCCAAACGATTTTATTTTATTGAGTATCTCCACTTTTAATCTAAAAGAATCTTCAACACTAAAAACGTTTCTTCTGGTCGGTGCATAGCCTATTACAAAATCTTTCTTCCTGTTCATTAGAATACTCCTTGTTTACATTTTCTTATTTTAAAGTTTTTTGCAATTTATCTTTAAAAATTAAAGAATTTTCTATTTCATCTATAATAGGTCAGGTCTATAAACTGCTAAAATATTTTCTAATGGTGTATCACTTGTAATCTCGTGAGATGGACCTAATATTAAACCGCCTTCATTATTAAACAGGGATAGTGTTTTATCAACATATCCTTTAATATCTTTTACTTTACCAAAAGGCAACATATGCTGAACATCAATACCGCCATGAAAACATATATTTTTACCATATCTGTTTTTTAAATGCTCCAAATCCATATCTTTAGCTGAAGTTTGTATTGGATCCAGTATATCTACCCCCATATCAATTAAATCTGGTATAACTCCATTCACGTTACCACAAATATGGAAATAGGTTATTAAATTATATTGTTTAGCCAATGAAAAAATTTTTTTATACCAGGGAAAATAGAAATATTTAAAAACATCATATGGTATCATCAGCCCAGTTTGCATTGCAAAATCATCCCAAAGGGAAAAGAAGTCTATTTCTTTCCCAATTTTACCTAAAATTGTTTTTGTAAACTCATACGCAAAACCACCTATTGGGTCAATATAATATTTTGCCAATTTTTTATTTGTCAGTAGTTCAATCATTAATTTTTGTATCCCGCGAAGATACAGGGAAATCATAAAAATATTTACAAGATATCCTGTACCTAGAAAGCAATCTTTCTTTAAATTCATATCTAGTTTCATGGTATCAACTTCAAAATCAAAATCTTCCGGTTTTGGTGCAGGATATTTTTTTATTTCATAAATACTTTCAAGCTTTGCAAAATCATTATTGTCCAGATAAATCCCAGCATCATTTACATTGCTCTCTAAGAAATAAATGCCCCATGCATAAAACATACTTCTATCCGTTTTGTTTGCTGGATTTTTTCCAATATACTCTGGAAAATATTTAGTAAATTTACCCAAACCATTTCCACTTGAAAAAACATCGATCTTTAATACTTCTTGCAAATCTTTCCAGCTCTTATTTAAATCAGGATCTAATAAAAAATATTTTAAAAGCCTGGCGCTCATCTTTGGTACAGCTCTATACATCAAAGATATTTTATCCACAGTTTTATGAGATATAGAATTTAAAACTCTTTTTTTATTTTTAGATATTTCAATTTGATGATATTTATTCATATAATCTTCAAAATAATAAAATCATTTCAAATATTGTTCTGTCCCAATCTCTGTCCGATTAATAATTTCATCCTGAAGAACTTTATCAAGCGATGTAAAATAATTACTAAATCCAGAGACTCTTACTATTAAATTCTGATAATCATTGGGTGATTTTTGAGCTTTAATCAGAGTTTCTTTATTTATCACATTAAACTGCAGTTCCATACCTCCAAGTTCAAAATATGTTTTAATTAATATTTTGAATTTTTCAAATCCATTTTTATCAGCCAGTATTTGTGGCAAGAACTTCAAATCCAATACCATGCCATTACCCAATAATTTATGATTAAATTTTAAGATTGAATTTATAACTGCTGTAGGGCCTAATCTATCCATGCCCTGTGAAGGTGACAATCCATTAGCCAGAGCCATTCCTGAAAAACGGCCATCAGGAAGTGCACCTGTTAGTTTACCAAGAGTAGCATGAGAATCTACAGTATATAATCCGCATTGATAATTACCGTCTCTTGGATTGTAGTATCTGTTGATTTTATTACAAAACAATTTTACAAGATCCTTTAAAAATATATCGACATAATCATCATCATTACCATATTTCGGCGATCTGTTTATTAACATCTGCCTTAATCTTTCATTTTTGTAAAAATTATTTCGTAAATTATCTTTTAACTCTCTTAGAGTAATTCTTTTCTCTTCATAAACTAATTTCTTTATAGAAGCCAGAGAGTCAGCAGTATTTGCTATTCCGCATCCGTTAATTGATGTAAGGTTATAAACAGTACCTCCACCCGTAACATCTCTATTGTTTTTTATGCACCCCGACATTATGGCAGATAAATATGGATATGGAAAAAATCTGGAAAAGTTTTTATCAAGTATATTCAAGGCTTTAATTCCAAGATTAACAAAATACTTTAACTCGTCCTTATAAACTTTATAAAAATCATCAAATGAATTAAAACCACATAATTTTTCATTTTTCATTTTTATTTTTTCACCTGTTATTGCACATTTACCATCATTAAGAATGAGTTCCAGAACTTTAGCCCAATTTATTCGCAAAGCTTCAGCCTGGCTGAACTCTTTGCCAGGAATAGCAGGTTCAACACAGCCTACTATTCCATAATTAGTGGCATCCTCCCTTATAATTCCCATTCTTTCTTTAGCAGGAATGATTGCTCCATCATTAAAAAGGGCAGGCAACCCAAAACCCATTTTAATAGTTTCACATGCCAAATTAAAAAATTTTTCAGGTGTTTTTGAATGATAACGAACCGATACAGCAGGTTGTGGCATTTGAAGTTTTCTAGTAACTTCCAGACAAATATAAGATATATCATTGGTGGCATCGCTTCCGTTAATTTTTTGCCCGCCCAGAGTAATATTCTGAAATCCCCTGGAAAGACCATTAAATTTAACCCAAATTTCTTCTATAAGTCTTCCAGCTTCCTCCCTAGTCGTTCGACCATCTCTCAAATCATAAATATAGTAAGGGTAAATATACTGGTCAAATCTGCCAAGCGAAAGTGAGCCGCTTTCCTGTTCAGCTGTCAGTATTTCATGTATAAACCAGAATAATTGCAGAGCTTCAAAAAAAGTCCTTGGAGGATTGATTGAAACCCATTCGCATGCTTCTGCAATCCTCTTTAAATTGTATTCATACCTTTTACTTTTTACTTTTCCAGCTAATAAACTGGCTTTTTTAGCATAACGCTTGATATAATTTTCTACACCCTCACAAATTATTACTACAGAAGATAAAAAATCTTTATCAATATATTTTACATTTGCTAAATTATTTTCTGCTTTTCTGCGGATCCCAACAAAACCTTTCCCAAGCATACCTTCATAATCAGGTATTACATGACCTCCTATCCATGAAACAAATACTCCAACTTTTACCGCCTTTTTAAATTCTTCCAGTAAAATACGACTTTTTTTATCTATCCTGCTAAGGTCATAGGTTAAATTGCTATTAAATGATATCAGTAGAGGATTTTTTGAAAATTTTTCATATAGTTCTGAAAAATTATAAGGTTGTTGATATCCAGCTAAAAGATCATTTTCCTTTAGGATTATTTCTTTTTTTTCTAAAAATTCTACCAGGGCTTTGGCTTTCTTTAAAATTACCGGGTCATTCTTTTTTTCTTTCCAAATCATTGAGTAAATATCACGCCTCTGAAAATAAGTCTTCTCAGAAAAATTTTCCATTTTTCTCTTATTCATCTGTATATCAGTATATTGTAAAAAATTAGCCTTTTCCCGAGCTGCCAAAGACATCCATCTTCACCTTAATTCCATTTTTTATTGCTCTCATTGCTCTATAATTTATTTCCATATAATTAATGTCCTCATTATTATTAATGATATTTTTTACTTCATTGCGAGCATCAATAAGTAAATTGGTAAAATAATTTATTTTAGTAATACCACTCTTTATTGCTTTTTTAAAATCTTCATCAGACAAACCTGAACCTCCATGTAAAACAAGTGGAGTTTCAATTTTATTTCTTATATTTGAAATTCTCTCAAAATCAATATTCGGTTCACTTTTAAAGACACCATGTATTGTTCCAACCGCAATTGCCAGTGCATCAACCTTTGTTTCCCTGGCAAACCTTACTGCATCTTCAATTTTGGTAAACTGCTCTTTTTTAATTTCTTTGATCTCTTCGTTAAAACTTTCCAGACCCCCTACAACACCCACTTCTCCTTCAACTGATATATCTAACGTATGAGCCACTTCAATAATTCCCTTTGTTATTTCTATATTTTTATCAATCTTTTCACGCGAGCCATCAAACATTACAGAAGTAAAACCAGCTCTTATGCATTCCATAACAATTTTAAAATCCTTGCCGTGATCTAAGTGTACAACAACAGGTGCTTTTACTTCCTCAGATAAAAGTATTATGGGTTGAACAAGCTTTTCAAAATTCAAGTATTTAAATATACCTTCACCCATTAAGAGAATTACCGGAGATTTTTTTTCTTCAGCAGCCTCAACTATTGCCTGAGCTGAATCAAAATTAAATGCAACAGCAGCAATTACAGCATACCTTTTTTTCTTCGCATCGGTTAATACGTCTTTTAAATTATATAATGCCATTATTTTTGTAATATAAAGTTAATAAAAAAATCTTAAAGCTGTATCATACATCGCCATAATATTTTCAGGTTTTGTATCAGGTTGTAATGCATGTGACGATTCAATAATAAATCCTCCATTTTCCCCTAATATTTTAATCAGTTTTGTTGTTTCTTTTTTTATATCTTCAGGAGTATAGAAAGGTAAAACTGTCTGAACATCCATTCCACCTTCAAAGCATAATCTACTGCCATATCTTGATTTGAGATCTTCGGGCATTGGAAAATCCTTGGCACTGAACTGTAATGGATTTAGTACATCCAGACCGACTTCAATCATATCTTCTACTATGGGTTCAATTGAACCACAGGAGTGGTAATATTTTTTTACCCCATATTTATCGTAAAATTCAAAATACTTTTTATAAATGGGCTTGATAAATGACCTCCACATATCTTTGGAAATTAATAAACTTTCTTGAGATGCTATATCATCATGAAGACGGACTATGTCTATTCTGCCTTTAGCAGCTTCCAGTGATTCTTTTGCAACTGAGATAAAAAAGTCAACAATTTTTTCCATGATTTTTTTTGCAATATCGGGATTTACAATTAAATCCATAAGAAATTGCTCAAATCCACGCATAGACCAAGCCAATTCAAAAGAAGAGCCTCCGCCTCTTAGCATAATGAAGTATTCATTTTCCCTTTCAAATCTTTCTATCTGGTCAACAACACTATCGAAATCAAACCATTCTGCTTTAGGCCAGGGATAATTTTCTATTTCTTCAATACTTTTAGCATCTTTTAGAGGATAGCCTGTAATTTCAAAATAAACCCCAAACTCATTTTTTACACTTCTTCTTTCTATACCCCATATATCTTTACCCGTAGAGTCCAGGCCATGATCAAAATATAAATTTTTTGGGCCAATATAATTTGGAAAAACTTTTCTTATATCTACACCCAATCTTTTCAATAATTCATCATCAGTCTCAATTCCCAAAAAGCTTTTTAAACTTTTAGTCACTTCCGATGTGGATTCAAAACCAATAGGAATTCTATCAGGTTCTTTATGTTCCAATGTAATTTTTACTCTTTTTTTTGGTGTTAACGTTATATTTCCCAATACTTTTAATAATCATTCTTTAGCATTATTAATTTACCAATTGCCAATAATGTAATTTAATTTTATAAATTAGCTAAGACCTAAACAAAATAAGTTTCAATATTTGCCCATTCACAAAACTTCATAAGCATATCCTTCTTAACACCATATCCAAATGAATAATGGTGTTCAAATCCATTCTTAATAATTGTGTCTATAAAATTGCCTAAATCACTTTTTATCTTTATCTTTAATGTATTTCCTCTGATAATGTTTGCACCTTCAATACCTTCTCCACCCGCAAAAAACATTTTGTATTTCCCTCTGATATCATTATCTTCTCTCAACCGTAGTAATGCACAGTTTCCAGACTTTAGCGCAAATTCATTTGCTATGCCCGAATGCGTTGCAGCAATTGATTGCTCTCTGTGTTCAATTCTATCTCTTTTTGCAGCCATGGCTGTTGGACATGCACCGCAATGAAATATCAGAAAACTATTTTCTTTAAAATCAAAATCTGTTATATCTACAAGAGATGTAACATCATTGTTGAAGTAGCGCATTAATAACATTGATGCTGCACCCAGCATATCGCCTTCACAGCTTACAGGTATATTTAAATCTCCTAAAGCACTTACTACAGAACATGCAACTATATTTAACATATTCTGCAAATCAGGCCAGCATTTCACAGAAATTGCAGAAAGGTTATATTCAGCTATTATTTTCTTAATAGAAATATAAAATTTGGTGGAATTTTTTATATAGTCGTCTATATTAACTCTTTTAAATGAATAGATTTTTTTAGCAGTATCTTCAACTTCTTTATCAGAAATCTTTTCAAAGGCTGCAAAGACTTGTGCCAGATCAAAAAATTCAAATTTAATTCCTAATGCTTTTCTTAAAGAAAGTTCATCAAAATTACTATCATAATAGCCCGGGACCCTTGCTCCAACTGCGCCAATAGTAGATTTTCTTAATTTCTTTATAACCTCGAATACTTTAATAATTTGCTTTAACTTTAATTCTACTTCTTGTCCTGGCAAGCCATAAATATATTCATACCTTACACCAAGTTTATTAAGATGAGCTGAATGCATATTTACTCCACACCATGAATTTCTTTTAAGACCAATACCTTCTTTTAAATCAGGTTCTGGCAAAGCCCATAGAACAATAGGGACATTCCTTTGTGAAATTACAATCTCAACAGGCCCAATCCCTAAACCAAATCCAACAGACTGTATTATTATTAGATCAAACTTGATTTCATCCCATTCCTCAATTAATTTAGTTAATTTTTCTTGACTTTCCGGAGTGTCTACTAAAACCTCCTTAAAATAAACCAATTGATGCGGCTTTACAATTTCTGTTAAAAGTTTTATGGAGTTTTCAAATATTTTAATGTTTTGTTCACCATTTAAAAGGTTGGAATTAACTCCAATAAAACCTATTTTTAATTCTTTCATATCATTGCCTTTCTTTAAAACTATAAATAAATTATTTTATTAAAATATCAGGTCTTGATATTTTTCCATATTTTGTTTCAATCTCAATTTTTGGCCAATTTTCATCTTCAGTAATTATTAAATTACCTTCTTTTCTAACAATAAAAGTATCCTCTGATTTAAAACCTCTCATTGACGGATTCCAGGCAATAGCATGATTTTCTTCTATTACCTCTTTACTCTGCTGTGCAGCAAGAAAATACCTGCCCTCATATCCAATGGAACCTCCCTGATGATGATTTACCCATTCATTTCCCAGTCCATATTCTTTAAATTTCTTAATCTCATTAATAAAAACATCAGAATACTTTATGCCTGGTCGAGAAGATAGTATCATCTCTGAATCAATGCCTGTTATTATATTTCTGGCATTTAATATTTCTTCAGTAAGTTTTCCAAAGTAAACCAACCTGGTTATTGCTGTTATTAATCCCCATTTAAGAGCTCCTACTACGACCATGGCATAGTTTTTAATTTTCTTATCAGTTGGAACAGGATGCCGATACTTGAACAATCTTTCATCAGAAGCAGCCAATATAATCCAGGGTGTTATACCAGATGAGATAAGATAATCTGATAAAATAGCCTGTACTTTAAACTCACTCATACCTTTTTTAATTTCATTGCAGGTCTGCGTCATACACTTGGTTGACATTTTTCCAAGCTCTATATATCTGGATTTTTCTCCATCAGTTAAACAATATTTGATCTTATTAAAATCATTATCCATTAGCTTTACATCATCTAATATAACTGCATCCTGACGAATTTTATTTAAGTCCACAATACCTGTAACTTTCTTTTTCAAATCTTCCGGTTTGAACCATTTATATTCCACATATTCTATAAAGCTAAAGTTATTAATCTCTTCATCAATCATTCGCTGCATTTCAATGTTGGTTGTAAAAAGATACAATTTATCTTTACAAAAAAGCAGTGACGCAGATCCATTATCAGTACAGTCAGCAATTTTATTACGGGCTCCACAGGTTAGCCATGAATAATTGGATCTTCTTGTTAAAAATACACCATCCGAATTCTTCTCTTCTAAATATTTAGATAATCTAGCCTTTTTTATCAAATACTCACTTAATAACAAATCATCCACGGTATCTCCTGTTATTTAATTTAAATTTATTGGATACTGCCCATATTCCAATACTTTTTTTCTAATAAAATTGAATGTTTCACTGGAAATTCCAGAATGTATTGCATTGCTTGAACTGAATACATAACCACCGCCAGGAGCAATATATTTTATAAGTCTTTTTACTTCTTTTTCAATTTCATCTTTTGAGCCAAAGCTCATTAAGTATGAACAATCAAGGTTCCCAAGAAGTGTTATTTTATTACCATATATTTTTTTTATATTATAGATATCCATATCAGCTACTGGCTCTATTGAATGCAAACCGTCTATTCTACCTTCATCAATCAGTGTATCGAGTATCATGTTAATATTGCCATCATAATGCTTTATAAATGGAATATTTTTACTGTGACATTTATTAACTATTTTCTTTAAACTTGGCAATATAAATTCTTTATAATGTTTCGGTGAAATTATAGTGCCTTTTTGTGAGGCTATGTCATTTGCACCGATAATACCATCCACTCCTGCTTCAATTTGTTTTTTTAGTAAAATTAAAACACCTTCTGTAGTAATTTCCATATATCTATGTGCAAGGTCGGGGTTAGTTATCATAGCCTCCATGAATACTTCCAAAAATGGAGAAAAGGTTGGAAACAAGACGTCGGAAAAACCAGCTATAAATAGATTCTTCCCCACTGAACTATTTATTGCCTTTTTATATTCATCCAGGCCTATTTGTATTTGATAAGGTATATCTTTTGTTTTATTCTCTAAATATTTAACATACCTTTCAAGTTCCTTAATTCCTTTTTCCTTAATGCAATCTTTTGTATTGTAAAATCCCTTAGTTCGCTCGACATCATAAAAACTTTCTGACCAGAAATCTTCTTCACCTTCAACTCTAAATCTATTTTTATCAATTTCTCTTATTTTGATATCAAATACTCCCAGTGCGCCTATATTACCCAGAGATGGAAAAACTGGAGTAAGGCACTTTTGAATTTTCAGCCAAACAATATCCAGTTCTGCCTTTTTGTAAAGTTCTAATGTATCTCCAAAATAAACCTGAAAATTTTTTCTCAAATCATCTTGTGTCCCCATGTTTGCAATTATAGAGTTTTTATATGATAATCCTCCGCCTATGAATGTTGCCCTGCCTAAAATATCGGAAGACACTTTATTATTTATTGATAGCTCGAATATGGGAACTCTATCTGGCTCTAAATGGTTTAAAGAAGTCTTTACTCTTTCTTTGGAATCCAATAAAAACCACCTCTCTATTTCAAAAATATTTACTTGTCTATCGAACCTTTTTCTATTTCAATTTGCTTACCAATACTATCTATATCAATAGGATACTTGCCAAAAATTCTACTAATCTCAAAAAGCCTTATAATATTTTCTGGAGGCATATTAGCCTGTATATTGTGCCCTGATGAAAAAATATAGCCCCCACCAGGAGCCAGGTACTTAATCCTATTTAAAGTATCAATAGCCAAAGAATGAACATCCTTATGAAAAACCCCCTGATTGTTTGTACCGCCATGGAAACAAATCCTATCCCCAAATTTATTTTTAAGCTTTTCTGAATCATTGCCTTCAGCATTAGCCTGAACCGGATGTATTATGTCTGCACCCATATCTATTAAATCTTCCATACACCAGTAAATTGATCCACAGCAATGATAGCAGCATTTTGCATTAGTCATAGTTTTAATAAAACTTATCATCTTCTTAAACCTGGGAACTATCTCTTTTCTGAAATAATCAGGAGAAATCAAGGGACCATTTTGAGTACCCCAATCATCACCAATCCAAAAAACATCAATATAGCTGCCAACCTTGCCATAAAATCCTTTAAAAAATTCCATATTCCAATCAACTATTCTATCCATTAAATACTTGGCTAATTTTGGGTCACTATATAAATCAACCATAAAATTCTCCATACCCCGAAGTATCCAGGCTGTATAAAAAAGAGAGTTAATATGACCTGCCCAAATAGAAAAATCAGTATTTTCATAAAGACTCTTTGCCCTTGAATCAAGCCGTTCAAATCTTGAAGGGTCGGAAGCATCAGGGAAGTTGTAAGATTTAATATCTTCGAAAGACTTACCGGCAAGTGGAGGTTTTATACAATCAGCATAGTATCCTTTTCTTTTATAAACCACCCCAAACTCATCTTTAAATTCATTATCCGCATCACCGCCGAATATAAAATTAGATGGAGATTTGGGAAATATATATCTGGTATCAACACCAAACATATCTAAAATTTCATCTTTAACCAGCGCAAGTCTCTGTACATAATCAAAAATTTTTATATCATCTTCAATATTTAAATAATTTAATAAATTTCTATATGCTGCTTCATGCATTCCGCTTGCAAAACCATTGTTATCTATAGGTATTCTATCTGATTCTGTATGGTTTAAAGCATTTTTTACTCTATCCCTTGATTTTACCATTTTTACGAATACCCCTTTTACTGCTGATATTTAAATCGGTGTTAAAAGAATTTCCAATGGCAAGCAGTAACTTTTAAAATAATGATTTATAATTCTAATACTAATAATAAGTTATTCTAAAAATGATACTGCTATAAATTTCTGGATTATATAAATTTATAAATAAACTATTTAAATTATCTATAAAATAATTCTAGCCTATTACCTGATTTTCCACATTCTTCCTCTACGCCATTGGTCTATCCCAACAGCAAATATCATAATTCCTCCGACTACCATATTTTGCCAGTAAGGGCTTACCCTCATCATTATCATTCCATTCTGTATAATACTAATCAGTAAGGCTCCCAAAAAAGTTCCAAAAATAGAGCCTATACCTCCATATAAGCTGACACCGCCAATAATAACTGCAGAAATAACATATAGTTCAAAACCATAGCCAACACTTGGTGTACCCACTGAAAGCCTGCCTGTTATTAATATTCCGGCAATAGCACACATAATTCCAGAAATTACAAATAAAAGAATACGTATCATTCTTACATTGATGCCTGCTGCGATTGCGGCCTGCTTGTTGCCGCCCACACTGCGAACATTATAACCAAATCTAGTGTACTCAAGTATCGTATGAGATATTATTCCTATTATTATTGCTGCTATTACCAGATTTGGTATACCCAATACACTGCCCTGCCCGATAACCTTAAAAGATTCCGGCATGCCATACGTAGTTTCTCCTCTGGTGATATATAAAGTTAATCCTCTGACTATATACAGCATTCCCAGAGTTACAACTAATGCTGGTATTTTAAATCTCGTTACAATTGTACCTGATAAAAATCCTATAAATGTCCCGCATATTAATCCGATAAGAATAGAAATAGGAACATTAATCCCAAAACTTAAAGAAATAGCTGTAATTATTCCAGCAAATCCATAAACGGAGCCAACAGATAAATCAATCTCTCCGCCTACCAAAACAAAGGTCATACCGCAGCCAACTATAAACACGAAAACACTAGACCTTAAAATATTTATGATATTTTCTAAAGAAACAAATGATGGATTAATAATAGTTATGACAACACCAAAAACAATTATAAATGCAATTAAACCCAGCTCCTGAACCATAAGTAATTTTGAAATTGCTCCTCTGAATTTGCCGCGAGCTTCCTTTTCTTCTGCTATTTTTTCCATTCCTATTTTTCCTTTTTGTAACAAAATAGAATTAATCTTTTTATTAATTTCAAATCATAAAACTCAATAATCTTGCGGTAACCAATCTTTTGCAAAACCTTCATTTCTTATCATCTTTATTTCATCACTGGTGAGATTATATTTTTTACATATTTCATCTGCATATTTATCTGATAATTCTTTTTTCAATGTTTTATATTTTTCATGATTATCTTCAGAATATTTAGGGTCTGATGTATCTAAAGGATACTCTTCCATAGCCTCTTTATCCGCTTTCTTTTCGGTATCAATCAATTCTATAAATATTTTTTTCCTATCTTCTTCATAATACCCCCCGATTGCCGTATCTCCTTTACCTGCTTTCTGTTCATGAGCATAGGATTCAGTATCTCTATATTTTCCAGGAGTACAAGATATAGAAATTGAAACAAATGATAGTGAAACTATTAAAACTATTATTATTAAAAAAAAATTCAAAATCTTTTGTTGAGTAGACATCTTTTATAACCTCCTTTTCTTGTTATTTATTATCGCCGAGTAGAGCGATGGCGCGAATAGTTTAGATTAAGCTTAATCTGTTTCTGTCCCTTTCAGTTGACAGTGTCTTAATATCTTAACCATGCTCCGTTTCCATCGCCCCCTCTAAAATTCCGTACGTTGAGATTTCCCCAATACGGCTTCAAACGATAATTCTTCTCAAATGCCTTCCTGCCTTGCAGTTTACATTGAGCATATCTACTCCAGTTTTGTTAACTTCCTTATTCAAGCTCTTAAGTCTGGAGGAAGTATCCCCGTGTAGAATTTATCGTCCAGAGCCCCTTTGCTCCATTTCCATTACAGAAACTTCACAGCTACTATGGGCTCATCCGAGAATCCTATTCGCCTATTGAATTTCGCTTTTAGCTTATATCAACAGCCCTTACTAAATAGGACTTCCCCAACTTTGATATTTGACCTTTTCTGGGATGCCTTGACCCGTTATCCGCAGGAGCACCCGATTTTAGATATCCGTTTACCTTAAATCTGTTGTATCAGCCTTCCCTACGTGAGAATTAAGTCGGCCTCCTGAACTTCCTTGCAAAACGACTTTATGTAAGATGGTTATTTCGGTTTGCAGTCTTCGCTTTATGCTAAGGCCTCCCAGATTGATAGACCCCTGAGTCGTTCCTACTTCTCAAAGAGCAGTCTAACCGTTTACTTCCGAGCTTTCATACTGTCTGTTACCATTCAGTATGTCGGATATATCTACTTGGTCGAAACGAATAAATTACCAAGACGGGACTTTCACCCGCTAGACCAAATATTTTGTTGGCTGCGACTTTTCTAGACGCACTCATTTTCATCCCATTTTTAATTATTGTAATAGTATTTTAATTACCTAATTTTCCACATTCTTCCTCTGCGATATTGGTCTATCCCAACAGCAAATATCATAATTCCTCCAACTACCACATTTTGCCAGTAAGGGCTTACCTTCATCATCACCATTCCATTCTGTATAATACTGACCAGTAAGGCCCCCAAAAAAGTCCCAAAAATAGAGCCTATACCTCCATATAAGCTGACACCGCCAATAATAACTGCAGAAATAACATATAGTTCAAAACCCTGGCCAATATTTGGCGTTCCCAATCCAAATCTGCTACTTATTAACATACCACCGATAGCAGCCATAATTCCGGAAATTACAAATAAAAGAATACGTATCATTCTTACATTGATGCCTGCTGCGATTGCAGCCTGCTTGTTGCCGCCCACACTGCGAACATTATAACCAAATCTAGTGTACTCAAGTATCGTATGAGATATTATTCCTATTATTATTGCTGCTATTACCAGATTTGGTATACCCAATACACTGCCCTGCCCGATAACCTTAAAAGATTCCGGCATGCCATACGTAGTTTCTCCTCTGGTGATATATAAAGTTAATCCTCTGACTATATACAGCATTCCCAGAGTTACAACTAATGCTGGTATTTTAAATCTCGTTACAATTGTACCTGATAAAAATCCTATAAATGTCCCGCATATTAATCCGATAAGAATAGAAATAGGAACATTAATCCCAAAACTCATTGCCAGAGCAGAGGTCAGACCGGAAAATGCATAAACAGAGCCAACAGATAAATCAATCTCTCCGCCTACCAAAACAAAGGTCATACCGCAGCCAACTATAAATATAAATACACCAGATATTAGAATAGTTATGATATTTCCTAAAGAAATAAATGTTGGGTTAATTATAGTTATGACAACACCAAAAACAATTATGAATGCAATTAAACCCAACTCCTGAACCATAACTAACTTTGAAATTGCTCCTCTGAATTTGCCGCGAGCTTCTTTTCCTTCTGCTATTTTTTCCATTCCTAGTTTTCCCTTTTTATCAATTTACGTAATGATTTTTAAGTTCATACGCCCCCGTAATCATACTTACGATTTCATCGGTTGTTGTTTCTTTTGCTAATCTTTTTCCTATAATTTTGCCCTGACGCAATACAACAAAACGATCCGATATAGAAAAAACATGGGCCAAATTGTGACTTATAATAACAATAGATTTTCCTTGATCTTTTAAATCTTTAATTAGTTTCAATACTTCACCGGATTCTCTAACTCCCAATGCAGCCGTTGGTTCATCCAGTACAAAAATATCGCAATCCATGGAAATTACTCTTCCAACTGCCAATGATTGTCTTTGTCCACCGGATAAGTAACCAGCTATTTGCCTGACAGAATCAATTTTAATTTTAAGGTTATATAAAATTTCTTCTGACTCTTTAAACATTTTATTCCTATTTACAAAAACCCTTGCTCTTAAAGGTTCCCTGCCTATAAAAATATTTGAAGCTACATTTAAACAATCAACTATGGCTAGATCTTGATAAACAGTTCCTATGCCCAGTTTGATTGAATCATTTGGATTTTCAATTTTAACCTTTTTCCCATTCATATAAATACTTCCCTCATCCGGTAGAATAAAACCTGATAAAATTTTGATAAGAGTAGATTTTCCTGCACCATTATCTCCAACTAATGCTAAAATTTCTTGGGGATTAATTTCAAAATCGACATCATCCAGTGCTTTGATATGACCAAAATATTTTTTAATATTTTTCATTTCAACAATAGGATTGGAATTACTTTTATCATTTAACAAATTTATAATCACCTCCTTATTTACTTATCCAATTAATTTTTTCTATGTTAATTATATCAACTATTAACCATATTTTATAATTACAACCTAACTTTCTATAATAAAAAGTTAGGTTGTAATTTAAAAAAATCCTACATGCTTTAGATTATAGTATATTAATATACTATTTGTGAGTTGCATAATATTCATCTAACTTATCATTGCTCCAGAAAGTTACACCGGAGTCTACAACTCTAGGAACTTCTTTTCCAGCCCAATAATCTGTGAGTAAATCAACGGGTGTACCACCCCAGCCAGGGAAATTCTGCTCAAAAGAAGCCCAAATAATACCAGCTGCCATATCTTCTACTGTTTTTGGTTGCATATCAATACCTAAAATATTTACTTTACCAACCAAATTTAACTCTTGTACAGCTGTTGAGATTCCCTGTGGTGCTGCACCTTCAATACACCAAACTACATTTATTTCAGGATGAGCAGTCAATGATGCCTTACCTAATTCAGCTGCTAACTCAATCTGGCTCTTATCAAATACTTTATCAACAATTTTAAAAGCACCTGGATACTTTTCATCTGCATATTTTATAAAAGCATTTAATTCATTTTCTTGATTAGCTGATTCAGGTCCTGTGTAAACTACAAGAATATTTGCACCTTTACCTACTTTTTCATAGATCTTATCAGCAGCCATTTTTCCAACCTCATCATAGTTCGTCCCAACAAAACTTATTGCTGCATCAAAACCAGAATCAATAGCAACATCTACGACAGGTATTTTAGCTGCTTTAGCTTTTTCATATGTAGCTTTAAATTGGTCTGGAACCAAAGGACAGTTGGCAATTGCATCTACTTTGTCTGCAATTGCTATTTCCATATCTTCAATCATAATTTCGGTATTAATTTCATTTGGTCCAACAACAGTTCCGATATAACCATTTTCCTGACACTTGTCCATAAACCATTTATGGGCAACATTCCAATCAGGTGAAAAATTAAAACAAGGTGTTACATATACTATTCTCTTCTTGCCTGCAAGTTCTGATTCACCTGCTGCAGTTGTCTCTGCTGCTGTAGTTTCTGCTGCTGTTGTCTCTGCTGCTGTAGTTTCTGCTGCTGTAGTTTCAACTGCTGTAGTTTTACAGCCAATTCCTATTAATGTCATCGTAGCAACTACCATAACAACCACTAACCATATTAGACCTTTTTTCATAGCTCTCCTTCCTTCCTGAATCATTTTTTGATTCTATCTTTTTGCTATTAGAAAAAATATATTTTTAGAAAACACCACCTCCCCATTATTTTTTTACAAAATGATTAAAATTCTAACAATAAAAAGCCTTAATTTATTTTCTATTGTATTAAGTTTTTTAAAGAAATTGAAAAATTTATAAAATATCTGTTTTATTTAATAATAATATAAACTATTTATAATAATCAAAAGGTATTATATACTATCTTTCAAATTTGTCAACAATATAATTCAATATATATTAAATTTCCATTAAATTTAATGATATTTTGATTATTTTACAGAATTATAAAGAATAATGTTAAATATAATTTATATTTAATACATATACATTATGAAATCGTAAAAATATTTGAACATTACCGGACTATGGATATGTTTAACCACCAACAACTATCTTTTTCCTGGTAATCTGTTTCACTATTTTTAAAATATTTTCAAATTCATGTTTGCTAAGAGTCTTTACATTATGCAATTTATATTCTTTATTTAAGAATTTATATTTTGAAATACCTAAACGATGATATGAGAGAAGATGAATAGCTTCAATATTATCTAAATCTTCTGTAAATTCTATAATTTTAATAATATTATCGGTATCAGATGTATAACCTGGAATAGTGGGAATTCTAACAAAGATAGGAATATTTCTTTTACTGGCTTTTAATAAATTATCTTTTATTAATTCATTGCTAACACCTAATAAAGTCATATGTTCTGTATCATTAAAAATTTTAAAATCAAATAAAAGATAATCTGTATAATTTAGAGCCTCACTAAAAACTTCCCATTTGCCATAACCCGACGTCTCTATAGCAATATTTACTCCATATTTTTTAAGATTAGATAATAAATCCAATAAAAATTCTT
>JAMDDL010000209.1 GCA_023488645.1 Actinomycetota bacterium
ATATATTACATATTCGCCAATATCTACACCAACAGCATCAAGTGCAAATAATGGTTTATTAATCAACTCACCGGTTTCAGGATTGATATCCTGAATAATCTTTATTTCAATGCCGTCATAAGAATAATGTTTAAAATTTGAATAGGTTTTTCCTATAACTTTTGCATAAAACATAAAAAATCCCTTTATTTTTTAAAATAAAAAAAATTATTAAATTAAATATTTGTATTTATCATCAATAAAAATACTGTCAACTTTTGCTGAAATTGCACTGTCAACAGGAATATCCGTATTTCCCTCAAGCTGTCTTGATGGACTTCCCTTGATAACAAGAACATAATCACCAATACCCAGTCCAAGCCTGTTTTCAGCACAAACTATATACTCATTTCTTTCAGATTTATCCAGTTTAAGAAACCTGACCACAAATAATTTGATTGATTCCAGTTTAGGATCTTTAACTGTGCAAACTATCTCTTTTGTTATTATTCCAAAGTCCATTGTTATATAAATTCTTATTTCATATTTTTAATTTTATTCTTAAATTTTCCATAAATCCTGGTTAACTTGTTTAAATTATGTCTTCTTTAGTTCTTTAAAATCATCTATGCGTGCAATTATTGTCATGTCTGTTGGAATTCCTGTCATGGTTAATTGTGAAAGTCTTGCAGCACTTCCCCCACAGTAAAGTACATAATCGCCTATTGCCGCTCCAATACCATCAACTGCTACTTCATATTTTTCTGAAGGTTCAAGCTGAAAGTCATAAATCTGCAATACATAAAGTTTTACAGGTTTTAGTTCATTAACTTTTGCCGTTGAAACTACATTTCCTATTACTTTTCCTATTAACATAATTTTAAAAAAAATTCAGAAATATTGATTAACCATAATAGTTGACTATGGTAAATAAACAAAATATTTTTAATTCTTTATTCATAAATATTAATTTTATCAACTTTAGCAACAACGGCTGACCTGATGGGAATATTATCCTTACCCAATAATTTTCTTACAACTCCATCATCATCGGAAATTAATACCTTTTCACCCGTACCAACCCCCACGGCATCTTCCACAATGAAATATTTACCTGTCGGCTCTCCAAACGGGTTGATAACTTTTGCAATTTTTAATCTTGACTGATATATTTTTGCAACTTTTATGGTGCTTACTACAGTTCCAATAATTTCACCAATTATCATTATTCTTCTTAAAGTTATATTTAAGTTTATATAAATTTTTCAAATCTTTCCTTTTTAGCTTTGCATATAGGACAGATTTCAGGGGGATTATCTCTTGCACATAAATATCCGCAAACTTTGCATCTCCACACAGGATAAGACAGATCAAGCAAATTTTTTTTACTCTCCTCTTCTGTCTTAGACTCTGCTGCAGCACTTTCTTTCTTCTTTTTAACCATATTTCTTCTTTCAGGTATGGATCTTAACTGTTTTAATCCATTTAATACTTCATTGGTAACATACAGAGCACAGTAACAGGTTCCGTAATCATTCAAATCGTCATCTCTATAGTCACATGGGCAAATTATATCAAGATCTTTTGATTTATCGCCGCTTGCCAGTCTGCATGGACAGGATTGATAGCCATATCTTTTAATATTAATAAGCAGTCCTCTGATAAGCTCCTTTGTGAAAAATAAATCATTGTTTAAGAAGTAGCCGTTATCCTCAGCCTCTTTTTTAAATCTTAAGTATGCTTCTTCTACCTCAGCATCCTGTATATTTATTTTTTCATTCATCAGCGAGTACTTCCCTTATTTTTCTTTCATCAAAACCGCTTATACTTTCACTGTCATTTATTACTATAGTTGGAAAACCTGCATTTGGATTGAACTTTTTTATGATTTCAGAAACTCTTTCCTGTTCCTCGTGGGTAAGCAAATCGACATCCACATAATCATACGATATACCTAATTCATTTAAAAGCATCTTTGTTTTTCTGCACCATATGCATGTGCTTAAAGCATAAAGCATTACTTGTTTTTTTTGTTTGCCCTCAACATGATTTATTTCAATATTCATATATTTCCTCTCCTCTCTAACGGTAACTGTAATTGCAGTACTTGAAAAAATTGGAGGCGACTTCCGGATTCGAACCGGAGATAAAGGTTTTGCAGACCTCTGCCTTACCACTTGGCTAAGTCGCCTTCGGATAAGTAATTATAAAATAATTATAGTTAAAAGTTAAGGTTATTTTAATTATATTTAAAAAACTCCGTCAATTTTAAAACTGCACTTTTCGCACAGGCTGTTTTGTACATCATTTTTTGTAATAGAAAATCCTCTTCTTTTAATAACATCGCTGCCGCAGCCGGGACAAACAGTATCCTCAAGACTGGAAAATGGAACATTGCCTCCATATACGTACTTAAGCCCCTGTGCCTTACCTATATTTACTGCTTCAACTATTTTTTCGGTCAATGTGGGCGGTATGGTTGATTTGTATTGAGGATAATATGCACTTATATGCCATGGAATTTCAATACCTGTTTCCTTTAAAAATTCTGCAATTTGAGTTAATTCTTCTTTTGAATCATTTAATCCCGGAATTAACAGGGTAGTAACTTCAATCCATATTCCAAGCTCTTTCATGTATTTTATATTATTTAATACAGGTTTCAGTCTCCCTCCAAGACGGTTTTTATAAAATTCATCAGAAAAACTTTTCAAATCAACATTTGCTGCATCAAGATATGGCGAGATCATGTCCAATGCTTCTCTTGTCATAAAACCATTTGTAACAAATACATTCTTCAGTCCATTTTCTTTTGCTATTATTGAAGTATCATATGCCAGTTCAAAATATATGGTTGGTTCAGTATAGGTATATGAAATACTTTTACATTTGAATTTTACTGCATTTTTAACTATATTTTCGGGAGATTCATACCTGCCGTCAATAACGTTGTCATCTGCAGGCATTTGAGATATCTGGTAATTCTGACAAAAAAAACATCTGAAATTACAGCCAACTGTTGCTATTGAATAAGAATTTGTTCCCGGAAGAAAATGAAATAGAGGTTTTTTTTCTATTGGATCCACATTTTCTGCAATCAACCTGCCATAAACCAGACTGTAAAGCTTTCCATCAGTGTTTTTTCTTACACAGCATTTTCCAACATTGCCGTTTTCAATCAGGCACCTGTGATTGCAAAGATCGCATCTGATTTTAAAATCATTTAAAGTTTTATATAAGTAACACTCCTTCATTTTATTATTCTTTCACCTTTCTGGTTTAACCTTCATCCTATCTGCCTATCTTTTAATAGTCTATTGGTGTCGGAAGGGGGACTTGTTCTTTCGTCTCACTTCGTTCGCTGCAGAGACGCGGACTCATTTCGCTTCGCTTACGCTCACATCCGTTCGCTTATCGCTTCGCTTCACTCCGTCCTTTCAAGTCCCTTTAAAACATGCCACCGGCATGTTTTAATCTGCTTAACCTTCATCCTATCTGCCTATCTTTTAATAGTCTATTGGTGTCGGAAGGGGGACTTGAACCCCCATGAACTTAAATTGTTCACAAGGCCCTCAACCTTGCGCGTCTACCAATTCCGCCATTCCGACATTTCCGGTTATATTTTCAAAATCCAAAGTAAATCTGCTGATAAATTTTAAATCATATTTT
>JAMDDL010000137.1 GCA_023488645.1 Actinomycetota bacterium
ATCATTTGGGCTCCAAGTATTTTTCTTGAACTGAAATCAACTATTAAAGCTATCGTTATAGTTTCAGCTCCCGGTAATGCTTTTGCATGAGAACTATAACTCTCCATTATTTTAACGGCATTAAATTGCAGCTCCAGTGCATCATTTAGTGAAATACCTGTTCTTGCAATTTCAAAATCAAAAACCTTATCTACTTTGGTACCAACAGAACCCGGGAAAACTTCATTTCCACCCGTAGCATTTTCACCTGCAATTCTTCCTGTTTTAGCAGCATTGTTTGCTGTTGGGATAAAATCATATTTGCCGGTTACTATATTTTTAATGCAGCAGCAGTCTCCAGCTGCGAAAATATTTGAATAAGCTGTTTGAAGCTTTGAAGAAGTTTTTATTGCTTTATTTTTACCAAGCTCAATGGAAGTACCTTTAACAAAATCAGTATTTGCATTTACCCCGGTGCAAAGCATGATTAAATCTGTACCGATATTATCCAGTTTTTCTTCATTTTTAATTGAGATGCTTTTAATTACGTCATTATCATCTCTTAGCACAGAAAACAAAGAAGTATTATTTAAAATTTCAACCCCTTCAAGTTTTATTTTTTTATACAGTATTGAGGATATTTCGCTTTCAAAATCTTTAAAAATGCTTTGATCTTTTTCAATGATTGTAGCTTTAATCCCGATCTTTGATAATGCATCTGCTACAAGAATACCAATAGAGCCGCCCCCAATTATGGAAGCCGTCTTTGGATTGTTTTCTCTTATATAATTTTTTACCTCAAGAGTATCGCTTACATTTCTGAAATAAAAAGAATTTTTAGCATTTAATCCAGGGATTTTTAAATCTATAGGGCTTGCACCGCTGCAAATAATCAATTTATCATAATTAATTACTTTTAATTCACTGCTGTCCCTGGTTTGTATAAAAATTTCTCTTTTTTGCGGATTTAAACTTACAGCCTTATGATTTAACAATATTTTTATTTTTCTGTTTTCTTCAAAAAATCCAGGACTGTAAACAAATAACTTATTAATATCATCTATTTCGCCTGAAATAAAATAGGGAAGTCCGCATGTTCCATAAGAAATATATTCACCGCTTTCAAGTACCGTGATTTCAGCATTAGATGCATTTCTTCGTGCCTGGCTTGCAGCAGCAAGTCCTGAAACATTACCGCCAATAACAATTATGCGTTCTTTTTCATTGCTGTTAAAATACATTGTCTGCCCGGTAATTTAATTTCTAATTTTAATTATATTATATTATTTAAAGATATTTTTCTATTAATAATTGAATAATTAACCATATATGATATAAACTTCTTTAAATGATTATAATTTATATTTTAATTTCAAAACTGCAATTTTGTGATGAAAGGACTTAAATGGATAATGTGAAAAAAGAAATGCTTCAAAAGAAAGCTGCCGAAATAAGAATTGATATTATGGAAATGTTGTGTGAAGCTGGTTCAGGCCATTCCGGCGGATCGCTGTCAATTGCAGATGTATTTACTTATTTATATTTTAGCGGTGACTTGAAAATGGATCCAAAAAATCCATCATTGAAGGATAGGGACAGAGTGATTTTATCAAAAGGACATGCATGTCCCGTATTATATGCGGCACTTGCTGAGAAAGGTTACTTTGATAAGTCAATACTTAAAACTCTTAGAAAATATGGAAGCATTCTTCAGGGGCATCCCGATATGAAAAAAGTACCCGGAGTTGAAATATCTACAGGCTCTCTCGGGCAGGGACTATCAGCTGGGGTAGGAATGGCGCTTGGTTTAAGGCTTGACAACTCTCCAGTTAATGTATTTGTAATAATAGGAGATGGTGAAAGTGAAGAAGGTCAGATATGGGAAGCAGCAATGTCTGCCGCTCATTACAAATTGGGAAATTTAATCGGTATTTTAGATAAAAATGGACTTCAAATTGACGGTTTTACAAAAGATATAATGAATTCTGAACCGATAGCAGACAAATGGCGTGCTTTTGGATGGAAAGTTATAGAAATAAATGCACATGATTTTAATGAAATAGAAAATGCAGTAAAACAAGCTAAAGAAGAAAAAAACTGCCCGGTAATGATTATTGCCAATTCAATTAAAGGAAAGGGTGTGTCATTTATGGAAAATCAGTGCGAATGGCATGGTAAAACTCCAAATCCTGAAGAAAGAGACAGGGCAATATCGGAGCTTAAGGTATATTAGATGATCAGGAAAGGAAAAAATAATAATCTTGAAACACTGAAGAATATAGGTATTTTCTCATGGTCTTTTATTGGATTGATTATTATAGTGGCAGGTATCTTTTATGTTCTTTCTCTGATGAAAATAGCAATAATTCCCGGCATAATCGGAATTTTTATTGCATACATGCTGGTTCCTGTTGTTAAACTCCTTAGAAAGAAAATAAAAAAAATATGGGCTGTTATAATTACCTATATTATATTTCTCTTACTTGTTTTTGTTTTATTTTTCTTTATTGTTCCTCTTGTTTTTGAAGAGTTCCGTTCAGTGGTTATAAAACTGCCAATTTATATTCACAGGTTTTCAATTTTTCTGAATAATCTGATTCAAAATAATGCTTTTTTAAAAAACATTGAAACAATCACCGGAACAAAAATTCTGCCTGAAAATTCTTTTGAGGTTACCCAGTTTTTGATCAGCAAGCTTAATTTAAGCGATTTTAATATCTTCAGGGGCGCAACGTCTCTGACAATAAGCATCTTTAATATCATTCTTAATTTTATAATTGGCCCTTTGCTTGGTTTTTATATTTTAAAAGATTCCGATAAATTTATACTGACTTTTTTGAAAATAATTCCCCGCAGAGGCAAATATACTGCAATAACTATAATAAACAGAATAAACAATGTTTTTGAAAATTATATCAGAGGGCAGTTGATTGATGCTTTTATTATTGCTATTTTGATTACAATTGGGATGATGTTGCTTAAGATTGAATTTTCCATGCTGATTGGTGTAATGACTTTTGTTTTTAGCCTAATCCCCGTTATTGGTCCGATAATACCCATAATTCCTGCAGCAATTTTTGCGCTTTTAACTTCTCCTGTTAAAGCTTTAATTGTAATAATTATTTTTATTGGAGTGCACCTTATCAATTATTTCTTTATTTCGCCTCATATCATGAAAAGCAGAACAGGTGTTCATCCGGGACTTGTTTTATTTTCTTTAATAGCCGGCGGAGCTTTATTTGGCTGGCTTGGAATTTTCCTTGCAATACCTGTTGTAGCAATTATTCAGGAAGTGTTTAAATATTATCTTATAGATAAACACAGCATTAGCGGCCAATCATAAAAAAGATATTTTTAAAGTACTTTTCCGTCTTCATCTTCCCAGTAATATGTTATTTCTGAATTTTCTTTCAGGTTATAATATGTTTTATCGTTTTTTATCTCTGCTTTTAGTTTTCCAAACTCTCCGGTATTTATTATAAGCCTGATATCCGGTCCTTCAAAAATCATGGACGCAAGTTTCCCTTTGAATATATTCATATTTTGACGATTATTAATTTTGTCACAAAACTCATCTAATATTTTAATTTTTTCAGGTCTTATGAAAAAAATCCTTTCCCTGATTTCAAAATCCGGATTAGCAATATCC
>JAMDDL010000118.1 GCA_023488645.1 Actinomycetota bacterium
ATTTTTTGCCAGAGTAGTAATGATAGTTTCTGCACCTTCATGCGTGGGGTGAGCTCCTGTTTCAGCTACTATATCTCTTAAAACTTGAGGATTATCTATAATTGAACATGGTCTAAGTAAATTATCTGAATATGGCTGTCTCTTTCTGAATGCCATGAAAAACGGCGAGGTAATTATATCTACCAGACTTTTTTCCTTTATATTATCAGCAGCAAAGTGAACAAAAACACAAGGCTCAACATCGCCGTTTACATTAATATGAAGATAATTTTTCCCTCCAGCCATACATCCGTGAACAAGATTCCCATCATTCCAGAAATCAGCAATAGTGATATGTTTATTTTTTCTTATTTCGAGTATTCTTTTTCTTCTATAATTTCTTTGATCAGGAGTAGGCATCAAATCCATATTGGGTTCTTTTCCGATAGGGATATAATTAAAATACCATCCGACAAAGACACCCTTTTTAATCACAAGATCAATAAATTCATCACTAACTACAAGTTCATTGTTTTTTCTTGTTGCTGTTACTGAAAAACCATAGATTACTCCATGTTTCTTCAGAATATCAAAAGAATTCATTATCTTATCCCAGCTTCCTGCACCTCTTCTTGCTTCAGTCTCTTCCTTAAACCCTTCTATACTTATGCAGGGAACAGCATTGCCGAGCTTAGCCAGTCTTTCGGCTACCTCATCATTTATTAACAGACCATTGGTATAAATCTGGAAGAATGAATTACTATGTCTTTCAAGGAAATCAAAAAGATTATCCCAGTAAAACGGTTCTCCGCCAGTAATTACAAAGAAATATATGCCGATTGCATTTGCTTCTTCTATAATCCTGTTGCATACATCATATGGAAGGTCATTTTTTTTGCTGTACTCCCATGCATAACATCCGAAACATCTTAAATTACATGCCATTGTCGGACTTATAACCAGATGATTTGGAGGATTGATGCCGTATTTTTTTGCAAATTCCTGTCTTCGCGGCTGACCCTGAACCATCGCATTATTAATAAGGTTCATGATGATTTTTTCTCTTACATTGGGAGCTACATCAACAACTTTCCTTTTAAGATTAACAAGAAGGTTTTCCATAAAATCTCTTTCTTCCTGTTTTTTTAATTTGTAAACTTTGCCTCTTATAACCCTCAACCACTGATCATCAGAAAGTCTGGGCAAAATTTTCATTGCCCCCCTTATGGCAGTAGTAGTGGATTTTAATCTTATTTTCTCCTTTAGTGTCATTTTGTTCACCTCAAAGTTTTAGATATAATTAAAAATTATGAATCAGTATGAATCCGTTACAATACAAGTTAATACATAAAAATTATAACACCATTTTCTAAAAAAATATCTTTCAATAATATTAGACGTGTTTTTATACAGAAGTTTTCTTGTTTTCAACATTTTCCTTAAAAATATTTAAAAACTCCTTAATGCTGATATTTTTGATATCACCTCCAGCCTTTTTTCTGATTGTGACAGTTTCAGACTGCTGTTCCTTTTCACCTATTACAATCATAAGAGGTATTTTATTTAGTTCAGCCTGTCTGATTTTCTTGTTTAATGATTCAACTCTGCTGTCAAGTTCTACCCTAAAACCACCTCCCCTTAATATATTATAAATTTTCTCTGAATATAAACTGAATTTATCTGAAATGGGCAGAATTGCCGCTTGCACAGGGGCAATCCATAAAGGCAGAATCCCTGAATAATTTTCTATCAGTATTCCGATGAATCTTTCAACACTTCCTAAAATAACTCTGTGGATCATTACAGGCCTGTGTTTTAAATTGTCTTCGCCCATATAACCGATACCAAATTTTTCAGGCATTGCAAAATCAAGCTGTATTGTTGCGCATTGCCATGTTCGCTCAAGGGAATCCTTTATATGAAAATCTATTTTTGGTCCATAAAACGCACCATCCCCTGGATTTATTTTGTATTCAAGATTATTTCCCTTAATTGCATTTTCAAGTTCAAGTTCTGCCCTGTCCCACATTTCATCAGATCCTATTCTGTCATCAGGTCTTGTTGATAATTCAACATGGTATTCCTTAAATCCAAATACCTCATACATTTTCCCGATCATATTGATAATACCTGTGATTTCAGATCCAAGATTTTCCTCAAGAACAAATATATGTGCATCATCCTGTGTAAAATTTCTTACTCTGAATAAACCATGAAGAACTCCTGATTTTTCATGCCTGTGAACAAGTCCCAGTTCAGCATATCGTATGGGAAATTCCTTATAGGAATGCTGTCTCGATTTATAAATAAGAATTGCGCCAGGACAGTTCATAGGTTTGACTGCAAAATCACATTCATCAATTTTAACAAAATACATGTTTTCCTTATAGTGGTCCCAATGTCCTGAAGTATGCCATAACTCATTACTTAATATGATAGGTGTCTGAATTTCCTGATAACCGTTTTCCTCATGAACTTTTCTCCAGTAATCAAGTATTAAATTTCTTATAATCATACCCTTGGGATGCCAGAACGGAAATCCCGGAGCTTCATCATGGAAACTGAAGAGGTCAAGATCCTTTCCAATTTTTCTGTGATCGCTTAATCTGGCTCTTTCAATTCTGTCAAGATATTCTTTTAAATCCTCTTTACTGAAAAATGCTGTTCCGTATATCCTGATAAGCATTTTATTTTTTTCATTGCCCCGCCAGTAAGCGCCTGCAATGCTTAATAGTTTGAATGCTGTAATTCTGCCTGTTGAAGGAATGTGAGGACCACTGCATAAATCTATGAAATCCCCTGATTTATAAATGCTTACTTTCTCATCTTTTATATCATCTATAAGTTCCAGCTTATAAGGATTTTCCTTAAAAATTTCCCTTGCTTCATCCCTGGATACTTCCCTTCTTTCAAAAGGATAATTTGCTGCCACAATTTTTTTCATCCTGTCTTCAATGATTTTTAAATCTTCAGGAGAAATAGCACTGTCTATCTCAAAATCATAATAAAAACCATTTTTTATTGATGGACCGATTGCAAATTTTGCCTCAGGATAAATATCTTTAATTGCAGATGCCATTACATGCGAGGTGCTGTGGTTTAAAGTATCAATTGATTTCTCATCTTCAGGAAATAATAATTTTATTTTCAGATCCTTATTAATTTTAAAACTTAAATCTGCAAATCCCTTTAAACCGTTTTTTAAGGTAAGTTCTGCCAGAACTGCTCTTTTTGCCATTACTTTATCTTTAATACTTATCAAATCAAATATGCTTAAACCTTCATTTGATTTGATTTCACCCAAACCTTCAACTTGTATTTTTACCATGGACCTTTTCCGAATATATATTAATTTATTTTGAAATTTAATAATTACAGGTATTTTTTAATACTATTTGTAATATTTATTTTTTTCAATAAAAAAATAAAAAAATTATTTCCTTTAAATTTAAAACTTTTTTAATATTATCAGGAAATAGTGTGGCAAGTAAGATTCTCAGCAAAATACCTGTCTGACAAATGCTTTTGATATGCCGGTCAGACAGGCATTCGTAATTGAAATGATCGAAGACAGAAAGGATCTGGGCAATGCCATTGCATTAAATTCCTCACTTGTTAATATGACAAGACTGATTGG
>JAMDDL010000199.1 GCA_023488645.1 Actinomycetota bacterium
GGTTATCAAAAGACAATTCTTCTTTAAAAATTTTTTTTTAATTCTAAAATTGAACTAAAAAATGTTTCACAATACTTCTTAATAGTCTTTTTAAAAATATTAAAAAAAAAATTAATATACATTTTATAAATGAATTTTTGTTCTAGCCACCTCACTTAAAAGATCTTTATACTCATCATATATAAAATCATGGAATTTTTTATTTTTATCATTATCATTGACTTTTATTATCATTATTTATCAATAATATTTTAAAGATTAATATCAACTAATTATACTATTTTATCATGAGATTAATAAAATTTATTATAAACAGATATTACTTTGGCAATCTGCAAATTGTTATATTGTTTTAAGTTAACATCTTTTTTTTACATAAGATTAGGACTAACCTGCTATATAGAATATCATCCGAATTAAAATAAAATAAGAAATTAGAAAATAACTAAAAACATAAGAAATAGCCCATTTCTGTTATATAATTTGTTTTATATTCTACATTTACAAAGTTCAGTAAAAGACATAAATCCTTCAGCTTTATTTCCTTCAATCTTGTCTATTTTAGAGGGTTTTCTTTCAACCTCCCCAATGCCGGCGTCCGGATTTTTCTCTTCATATTCTTTAAAATTCACCAAATCTAATGCATATTTTGCAACATAATTTTTTTGTTCTTTAAAATCTTTGTTCTCTACAGTATTTATATAGCTATCTATAACTAATAAAATTTTTACTTCCTCTGTTAGTGATGTTTTTTCTTCCTCAGTAGTTGAAGTTGTTTCTTCTACAGTTGCCTCTTTGCTTATATCCGTATTTTCTTGCTGAAGTTCTTTTATTGCTTCTTCTTTTTCTGCTAGTTCATTTTGAAGCTTCATTATTTTTTTTAATTCAGAAGATTTCGGTGTACATCCAAAAAAAGCAAATGTTAAAAAAATAATTAGAACTGCTATAAGAAGAATCATTTTCTTAGATTGCATATTTACCTCCTCGGGTAATTTCTTATATTGAATATTTATTTCTAAATTCCCTTAATCTTTAATTTCATCTAATGAAAAATCTTTTATATCTTTACAAATAAATCTTAATCGTTTTTCATTTTCCCATTTTGGTATATTATTTTGTATTGCAAATCTGGCATCTTTTAATAATTCTTCCTTTTCTTTTTTATCAACAATAATAATTTTATTATTAAAATTATAATACATATATTCTATTATTTTTGAATTAATTCCTTTATCTTTAAAGCCATAACCAATTACAATAAGTAAATTTGTATTTTTTAAAACACAATGAAAACGATAAAAGAGTTCAGAAAATAATTCTCTGGAATATTCTAATATTTTATTAACTGAACCAATTAGAAACCTTGGACCTTCAGCAGGCGGCCGTAAATAATCCCCTTTATTATCTTTTAGAAGATAAATATCATTAAGACCAATATCTGCATAAAAATAACCCTTAAAATTATCAATAATATATCTAACCCATGAAACACTGCCATGAAGTTTATATAACTTAATTCTGGATTTTTGATCAAAAAGATTATCATCCCAAATTTTAATACGTTCATTTAAAGTTTTAAAACCATTGATAAATTCTATTTTATATTCTTGAAGTATTTGCTCTATTAAATAATCATAATTTAGAGAAAAGATAACAAAATTAACTTCAGATATTTTTTCTAAAATAAAATTTAGAACAATTGAATTTTCAAATTTTTGTGCGAGTATATGCCAAATTGTATCTTCAATGTACTTAACACTGTTTCTTATTGACTCATTAAAATTAACATAACCTTTTAAAAGAGACTTTATTTCAACATTTACTTTTTCTATAAATGCTAGCATTGCAGGATTATCATATTCAAATTTATCTTCAATTTGTTTAACTAAATAATAAATTTCTTCATAATTTGCCTTATAATTATTACCATAATATTTTTCTATTTCACAACTTGTTATTTTTAGAATCTTTTCTATAACCTCATTGTATTCATAATATTCTGGAAAATGATCTATGGAAGGTTTAGATTTGTTTTTATAAAAATGATTATCTGAATGTTTAAAAACATTTTCCATATCAAAAATTTCATCTGTTAATTTATCTACAGAAGGTAACCCCGCTGCACAAGATAAACCCGAACCTATTAAAAATACAAACTCACTTAACATTTTATCTAAAGAAAAAATTAAGTTTTTGAGTCAAAACAAAATTTACAATCACAGTCAGGACTATGGAACATAACGAAAATAATTATTCTATTCCAAAATAACATAGCCCACACATTAAAATTATTTATTTCTTTGAATTCAACATATTTATAATCAAAAACACCAGGATAATCACCTTTGGACTTGGAATTTAAAATATAATTAAACTTAATTGGAGGTTTTTGACCAACAGATAAAAAATCAAAATCTCTATGAGTATTTTCAGGTAAAAATTTATTATTTTCTTTAAAATAAAGACCTCTTGTAATTTTCCAGACAATATTATAAATTCTTTTACCATCAAATCTTTTTATAATTTTACCATTAGGCATTATCAGAGATGATAAATTAGGCTGAAATTCATAATATACTTTGAGCATAAGTTTTTTACTTTCAGATCGCTTCGACTTTCTGACAATATCTTGCCATATATATTTACCAGAGAAAGAATCTCCTGCTAGAGGTGCAATTGAATTTAAAAAATAATCCTCATCTAATTGAAGGGAAGAATTGCAAGATTTATGAACTGGTAAAGTAAATAAGTTAGGACTATATTTTTTTCTAATTTCAGTACTATAAAATTGTTTTGGAGGAATATGATCTTTATCGATTTCTGAATTTAATTCATTTCCACATAAATAACATATTTTATGATCCATACTTCATCAATTGTTAATAATATTTAATAATAGTAATTTCAGTACATATACAAACTTCTCTCTTTTATATTAGTATTCTTTATATTATTAAATATCACTTTTTATACTTATCTATTTTTTATTTATATAATTTTACAATATTTTAATTTATTAGAAAAACTTATCTCATCAAACTATAAATTATTATAAATATTTGAATTCAATACTGAGTAAATAATAAATTTTATCTTTAAATTTTTTATTATTATTAACAATTTTATCACTTATATTTTGTTATAAAAATTAACTATTAATAATTTTAATGATAAAATATTAAAAATCAGTATAGATAAAATAATTTTAAATCTCTTATGCAAAAAGAAGCAAAGGCAAGAATTAAAATAAATAAACTTCTTGAAGAATCTGGCTGGAGACTTATAGATAATAAAAATGGTAGAGCAAATGTAATTTTAGAGCCCGGAATTAATATAAAAGAGCTTGGCGATGACTTTGAAAATGTCCATAAGGGTTATATCGATTATCTTCTGCTTGATGAGCAAAATTTTCCAATATGTGTGCTTGAAGCAAAATCTGAAGATAAAGATTCTCTTGTTGGAAAAGAGCAAGCAAGAAAATATGCAAACTCACAAAACGTAAGATTTATAATACTATCAAATGGAAATATTCATTACCTCTGGGATAAAAAAATAGGAAACCCTACAAGAATTGCAAAATTTCCAACGCTTTTAAATTTTAAATCTCAAAAGGAATTTAGCCCAAATATCGATAAGCTAATTAATCTTGAAATAAATGAAGACTTTATTGTTAAAACTCAGTATCCACAATATATAAGTGATCCCTCTTATTTAAATAGCCAAACAAGAGATGATTTTATAAGTGATAAAGGACTTAGGTTTTTGCGCCAGTACCAACTTGCTGCAGTAAAGGCAGTCCAGAAAACCTGCTCTGAAGGAAAAAACAGATTCCTTCTTGAAATGGCAACAGGGACAGGTAAAACCTTAGTATCAGCTGCAATTATAAAGCTGTATTTAAAATCAAAAAATGCAAGAAGAGTATTATTTTTAGTAGATAGGTTAGAGCTTGAAAATCAGGCAAATAAAAATTTCAGGCAATACTTACACCCAGACTACACTTCAGTTATATTTAAAGAAAATAAAGATGATTGGATAAAGGCAAATATTGTAGTAACAACAATTCAAAGTCTTTCATATGATAATAAATACTTAAAACTGTTTTCACCAAATGACTTTGACCTGATAATTTCAGATGAAGCCCACCGCTCAATTTCAGGTAGCTCAAGGCAAATTTTTGAATATTTCATAGGTGCAAAACTGGGACTTACTGCAACACCAAAGGATTATTTAAAAAATTTAAATGAAAAAGAACTTTCAGAGTCTGACCCAAGAGAATTTGAAAGAAGAGAACTTCTATCAACCTATAAAACATTTGGTTGCCAGTCTAGTGAGCCAACTTATAGATATACTTTAGCTGATGGCGTAAGAGATGGTTATCTTATTAATCCTGTTGCTATTGATTGCAGAACTGAAATTACAACAAAGCTTTTATCTGATGAGGGTTATGCAATACTAACCAAAAATGATAACGATGAAGATGTAGAAATAGTATTTTCCCAAAAAGATTTTGAGAAAAAGTTCTTTTCAGAAAAAACAAACAGTGAGTTTGTAAAAACATTTATGCAAAATGCTAATAAAGACCCAATATCAAGTGAAATTGGAAAATCAATTATTTTTTGTGTTTCACAAAAGCATGCAACAAAAATAACTCAGCTTTTAAATGAATATGCTCACGCAATGTATCCGCAAAAATATAATTCTGATTTTGCTGTGCAAGTTACATCTTATGTTGAAGGTGCTCAGCAAATGAGTATTAATTTTGCAAATAATAACTTAAATGGTCATACTAATTTTTTAAAAGGTTATAAATCTTCAAAAACAAGAGTATGTGTAACTGTTGCAATGATGACAACCGGTTATGACTGCATGGATGTACTAAATTTATGCTTGCTTCGACCAATATTTTCACCAACAGAATTTATTCAGATAAAAGGAAGGGGCACAAGAACTCATACATTTAAGCTATCCCAAAGAGTAACTGGTGTTGAAAAGATAGTTAAAGAAGAAAAACAAAATTATAAGCTGTTTGATTTTTTTGCTAACTGCGAATACTTTGAAGAAAAATACCCTTATGATGAGATTTTAAAACTGCCTAAAGTATCAGAGAAATTACCACAACCATTTCCACCTACTCCAACTGTTACTAAAGGTGATACATATACTGATATGTTAGATCCATTAAAGAAATTTTTAATACTAGAGTTTCCTGACGGAATAATGAGAGTTGACAGGGAAATGTATATAAATAAATTTGAAAATAAAATTAAAACCCATTATGAAACTAAACCTGATTTTAAAGAAGCTATTGATAGTGGCAATAATTACTTTACCGAATCTTTTATAAAAGAGCATGTTTTAAACAAGCCAGAGGAATATTTTACCTTGGAGAAAATAAGAAATGCATACTTATCTGATAGAAGGCTGTCAATAAATGAAATCCTTGATAAGATTTTTGGAAAAATAGTAAGGTTTAAATCAAAAGAGGAACTTGCAGAGGATGAATTTGAAAAATTTAAAGTTGACTGTGATATCGAGACAGATAAATACTACGAAACAAAAGAATTTTTTAAAAATTATCTGCTTGAGGAAAATTTTAGAACTAAAATAAACCAGAAAGAGTTCAGGCAGTTTGCAGATAATCCTGAGATTTTAGAGATATTAAAAAAATTAGGTCAAGAAAAGCTAAAAAATATATCTGAATATATTAAAGACAATATAAATTTAAACCAGTTTGTTTAGAAAGAGAATAATTGTTGAACGGTGAAACAAAAAGAAAAATACAATCACTAAGAGATATTTTAGTTGGAAAGCTGCCTGCTCCAACTGATCAGGTAAAGCAAATAACATTAGGTCTTATTTATAAGTTCATGAGTGATATTGATAAAGAAAATGTTGACCTTCTTGGTGGAAAGTCCTTCTTTGCTGGTGAATTTGAAAAATATTCTTGGGACAACATAATAGATCCTTTGATATCAAGCTATGAGCGTGTTGTAAGATATTCTGAGGGCCTTGATACAATGAACCTAAATTCCAATATTCCTGAATTCAGAAATATATTTAAAGGTGCGTATCTGCCATATAAAGACCCTGCAATACTAACTCAGTTTTTAAAAGAAATAGATATTGGATTTAAATATGAACACAGTGAAGACATAGGAGATGCATTTGAGTTTTTGCTTTCAGTTATGAGCACACAAGGAGCAGCAGGTCAATTTAGAACTCCAAGACATATAATAGATTTTATAGTAAAAGTTGTCTGTCCTAATAAATATGACAGGATTTTAGATCCAGCATGTGGCACTGCCGGATTCTTAATATCAGCCTATAAATATATACTTGAAAATAATAAAGCAGAGGGTTCAGATAAGCCCGGATCAGCTCTTACACTAACTGAGAAAAATAAACTAACTGAAAATTTTATTGGATATGATATATCACCAGATATGGTTAGCTTATCCCTTGTTAATATGTATCTTCATAACTTTGCCAATCCAAATATTAAAGAATACGATACATTAACTAACGATGAATTTTGGGATGAAGACTTTGACTGTATTATGGCAAATCCTCCATTTATGACTCCAAAAGGAGGAATTAGACCTCATAAAAGATTTGCAATACAAGCAAACAGATCAGAACTTTTATTTGTAGATTATATTGCAGAACACCTGCTTCCTAATGGAAAAGCAGGTGTAATTGTACCTGAAGGAATTATATTTCAATCTTCCAATGCATATAAGGCACTTAGAAAAATGCTAATAGAGAATGGTTTATATGCTGTTGTTTCACTACCAAGTGGAGTTTTTCAACCTTATAGTGGAGTGAAAACAAGTATTCTATTAATCGATAAAAAAATCACTAATATGGAGAGTGTGTTATTTATTGATATTAAAAATACTGGAATCAGTTTGGGAGCAACAAATATGCCAATAGAAGAAAATGATTTACCGGAAGCAATGACAGTCTTAGAAAATCTTAAAAATGGGAAAGAAATTGAATCACATATATGTTGGAAAGCAACTAAAGAAATTATTAAAGAAAATGATTACAATTTATCATGTTCGAGATATAAACCTGTTACTTTAAATAGTGATGGAATTAAGACATATATGCTTAAGGATTTTTCTGAAATTAAGAAAGGGAAATCTTCTAGCACAAAAACAATTCCAGGAAGATATCCATTATACTTAACTGCTGATACACAAAAAACAGCAGACCATTTTGATTTCGATGGAGATGGGGTTGCAATCCCATTAATTTCAGCTTTAGGTCATGGAAAAGCAGCCATAAAGAGAATTCATAGGGTCAAGGGTAAATTTGCAATAGCAGATTTATTAGCATTCATAAGTCTAGACACTAATATTGCTAACCCAGATTTTATTTATTATTTATTGGATTATGCAAAAAATGATATCGCTAAACTAATGAAAGGCGCAGCAAATGTTTCTATGAAAATCGATGATTTGGAATCTTTTAGTGTTCCCCTTCCACCTGTTGATATTCAAAAAGAATTAGCCGAGGAGATCAATGAATATAAAAAAATAATAGATGGGGCAAGACAAGTTGTCGAGAATTATAAGCTGAGGATAGAAATTGATCCTGAGTGGAAGAAGATAAAAATTGGTGACCTATGTGATCTCTATAATGGCAAAGCATTCAAACCAAGTGATTGGGAAAAGAAGGAATCTGGTGGGCTTCCAATAGTAAGAATTCAGAACTTAAATAACAATAATTTGGAATATAATTATTTTACTGGCAAAATTGATAATCAAGTTATTATAAATAATGGGGATTTGTTATTTTCATGGTCTGGATCTCGAGGAACTTCTTTTGGTCCACATATTTGGAACGGTGGAAAGGCAATTCTTAATCAACATATATTCAAGGTAATACACAAAGATAATATTCTTAGAAAATTCTTCTACTTTATGTTAAAAGATGCAGTAAAGGAAGTTGAAGAAAACCTACATGGTGGAGTTGGTTTAGTTCATATCACAAAAAGAAATTTGGAAATAATTGAAACCTCTCTCCCGCCTCTCAAAATCCAAAAGCAAGTTGTAGAAAAAATCGAAACTGAGATAACAACGGTTGAAAGCTGTAGAAAATTAATTGAAATTTTTGAACAAAAAATAAAAGAAAAAATTAATAATATTTGGAATTAAATACTTTAATAAAATTATTATGATTAATAACTTAGAAGTAGTCTATTATTCAGAACCTGTTACATCGACCTTAAAATCTTTAGCACTACTCGGTTTAGTTTATGATAAAGTTTATTTTCCTGGAGTGTTTATTCCAAATAAAGGTGTAGATGAAAAAGAAGCAACCGAAATAGTAAAAAACTTTCGATTATCAGAACAAAAAGATTACAATCAAATTCTAACTATTAGATGTATTCAGTTCGCAATTAATTATAAATTTATAAAAGATTTTTGTGTATTTACGGGTAAATATGGATATTTAGGAACTTTAGAAGATGGGGCTGAAGAATTATCTGATGATTTAGAAAAAATAATTTTTGGAAAACCTCCTGAAAACTTTTATCCCACATATGCTTCTGGATTATCAATATCATTACCCGGGGACAATGAAGTATCCGTTAATTTCCCAAGTTGGTTAACATATCCTCCAAATGCACTGATATATGCTTTAAAAAATTCAATACCATTAATCAATGATAACCCAAGCTTACCAATGCCAAGTGCCGGAATAGATATTAATCAAAGTCCAAAAAGCAATGCAAAAATATTATCACAAATACTTGCTCTAGAGTGTGTAAAATTAATACTACCAGATTTAAAAATTCAATCTTTCGAAGAAATATCAATCTTAAGGGAAAACACTAAAGATTACGTTAAACCATTTAGATTAAAAATGTTAGAGTTATGTGAATTTTTAAACAGTAATATTACTTCTAAAACAAATATGAAAGAAACTATAAAAGAAGTAAAGTTTATAGCAGATACTAAAGTATTTCCAGAGATAATAAGGTTGGAAGATTATATAAAAAATAAGTCAAAAAACTGGTTTAAAAGATTAATATTTGATTTTGGAGCATCTGTACCAGAAATATCTGCAAACTTCATCACTATGCCACCAAATTTTGCTTTAGCAGCATCACTTTCAAAAGTTGGAGCAGTATTTATTCAGTCTCTTTTTAATATTTATGAGGATAAAAGAGACTTAGTTAAAAATGGATTCTATTACCTTTTAAAGCTAAAGAAATAATTTGATATTCCTAAATTAGTCTTATATCCCAGTATATAATCCAACCTCACAAAACCCTTGATTTTCTTACGAAACACTACTAGCGTCAATTGAAAACGCCTTATTTTGTGCTTAATTTTGCTGTTTTTAATACTAAAATTTGTTCTTTTGAAATACATTTTTTAAGTATTTTTATAAAGAAATAGAAATGGAGTTAGTCTATAAGACGTTATATACTCAATTTTTTAATAATCTCTTTTACCTGATTTAATGAGATGCTGTCATTGGGAAGATCAAACACAGATTTGCCGGAAAGTTCCATATCGGTGATAGCTTCATCTGAATTTATCAATCCGATAGTTTCAAATTTTTGTTCTGAAATATAGTCTTTAAGTTTTGGGTCAAGATTTCCATTTATTCTATTTACAATTAAGAAAATTTTTCCTGCATTTATTTTTAATTGCCTTGTAAGGTCTCTTAATCTGGCGGCTGTAGCAATGCCCCGCATTGATGGATCTGATACAAGCAGAAGAAAATCTACATTGCTGGTTGTCTTGCGGCTGATGTGCTCCATGCCGGCTTCATTATCCATAACAACATAATTGTAGTTCTTTTGAAGCATGTCTATATATTTTCTGAATAGATTATTTGCTGCACAATAGCAGCCGGGTCCTTCGCCCCTGCCCATAACCAGAAGATCAAAACCTTTGCCTTCAATAACTGATTGATGCAAATTCATTTCAACCATCTGATCTTTATACATTCCTTTGGGCAAAGCTGCGCCATCTTTTTTAAAATTCTCAACAAGCTCCCCTACAGTTCCGGTCACTTTAACACCCAGCATTTCATTTAAATTGGAGTTTGGGTCTGCATCCAGGGCAAGAACTGTGCCTTTGCCGCTTTCTATCAGAATTCTTATCATTAATGCGCTTACAGTTGTTTTTCCTGTGCCGCCCTTACCGGCGACCGCAATATTAATATTATCCATTTTTTTATTTTAAATATTTTTTCTTTTTTTATGTCATTTTCTGACAGGGTATACCATTGATTCCACATTTGGAAAATCGGTAAGATCAGTATACGGCAAAAATAAACCTGCAATATATCTGTCCATAAACTTCATATTCATGGACAGTTCCAGATAAGTTATTTTATTTGCAATTTCAGCGGTTTGATTATATTTATTTTCTGAGAGAAGACTCATATAAGCACCCGTTATTGAGGTATTGCCAAGGAAAAAGTATTTATCAAGGTTTATATCAGGCAGCATTCCAATAAGTATTGCATTCTGAATGTTGAGATTTTTTCCCATACCGCCGGCAATATAAACTTTTTTGATGTCATAAATTTCCAGACCCACTTCTTCCAGAAGAGTTTTAATTCCCGAATAAATTGCTGCTTTAGCTCTCATTAAATTATTGATGTCAACCTCGCTTATATAAATGTCTTTTCCGCTGCCGCTTTCTTTAGCATCAACAATTATATACTGGCAGTCATTGTCAACACATTTTAAATATGGATTTTTTATATCTTTATTAAATTTACCCTTCCTGTCTATGATGCCTTTTAAAAACATCTCCCCCATGATATCAAGAAGTCCTGAACCGCAAATGCCAACAGGCTGGCAATCTCCAATAACCTCAAATTCACACCTGAAGGTATCCTCATCAATCAATACTTTTTCTATAGCGCCGTCAACTGCCCTGATTCCACAATCTACGCCTCCGCCTTCAAATGCAGGTCCCGCAGAACAGGAACAGCCTATCATCCATTCGCAGTTTCCGACAACCATCTCACCATTTGTACCCAAATCTATAAATAAGATAAGATCCTTGCTTTCAGCCATTTTGGTTGCTGAAATTCCTGAAGTAATATCTGCGCCTATGTAGCTTGCAACACCATTAATACTGTAAACAGTTGCATTTTTTATGCTCTTAATACCAGCTTCCGCAGAATTTATTTCAGGAAACTTGTTTGCAGCAATAACATAAGGATCTTCCCTTATAAATCTTGGGGGAACGCCGTAAAAGATATGCATCATGGTTGAATTGCCCGCAACCATCAGGGTGTAAACATCTTCACAATCAATGCCTGTATTATTGATAAGTTCACTAATAAGATTATTTATGGTACTTAACAGCTCGCTTCTTAACCTGGAAAGTCCATATCTTTTCAAAGAAAATACAATCCTGTTTATTATATCTTCCCCGAATTTAATCTGCGGATTATAGTCTGAAGCATTATCAACTATCCTGCCGTCATTTAAATCAACCAGGTACAGAACAATTGTAGTTGTCCCTATATCTACTGCAATGCCAAAATTCTTTTTTGGCTGCTCGCCTGCTTTGATATCAATTAAGGTATTTATCCTCCTGTCAATGGTAACTGTTACCTGCCAGTCTTTTTCTCTCAGCACAAACGGCAGCTTTCTTAAAATATCAATGGGGATATTAATTTTTTGCTCTATATTTAAAGTATTTTTAATTGATTTTTCCAGACGGTAAAGATCGCTTGTACTGTAACCCAGCTTTGGCTTTTCTATTTTTATTGTTTCTTTTATCAGCCACGGGTTTATTTTTACTTCTGAAAATTCATTTTCACTTACTGCAGCATATTTCTTATATTTATTTATGGAAAAAGCACCTTTTTCTATCCTTGTTTTAGTTTTTTTAAATTCAGGAATCTCAACAATGAGGTCGCTTTTAATCTTTGAGGCGCAGGCAAGAACATATCCATTTTCTTTGTCGTTTATATCTATAAATTTGGATTTTTTTGAAGAAACATTTCCCTCAATTATTTTTACCCTGCATTTTCCGCAGGTTCCTGCACCTGCGCATGATGATTCCAATTCAAGGCCGCAATCAAGAATTGCCTGCCTTAAATTATAATCACGAATAACTTTTATTTCCTTCCCGCCTGGCAGGAATTTAACCAGATATTTTTGATATTCTTTGTTCATAAAATCTAAACTATTATAATATAACTCAACTTAAAAACAAGAAATCAGATTATTAAATCAGCAATAAACTACCTTTAAAAACAAAAAATGAGTGCTTAAAAATATTTTTTAAATATTTTGCTTATAGTTATTGCCTCTTTTTATCTTTAAATAGGGGTTATTTTATCATGAGTCTGAGATCTGTGGAATCCTGTCTATACCAAAATTGGAAGGAAAAACTCCTGTCGGGCAGATGTCCATGCATTCCATGCAGTCCACGCAGTATTTAAAATATGCTGAGTCAGGAACAAAGACTACTTTTTTGCTTGTCCCTCTTCCCACAAATCCTACAGCATTATTTCCTTTAACCTCAGCGCAATATCTGACACATAAACCGCAAAGTATGCAATAGTCATTTTCTTTCTTAAATCTTGTATCGATTAATTTATATTTTTTGGATAAAGCCTTAATCTCGGCGTTAGAGGGAAACATCGCCATGTAAAGTTCAACCAGTATTTTTCTGACTTGTTCAACTTTTTCACTTTCAGTATTAACTGTCAGCCCTTCTTCTGCGGGATAAGCGCATGAAGCAACAATCCGCTTTCTTCCTCTTTTTTCAATTTCAACCAGGCACAGCCTGCATGCTCCATGCGGTTTTACTTTTTCATGATAACATAAGGTCGGTATGTGAATTCCTGCTTTTTTTGCAGCCTGCAGAATAGTACTTCCTTCATCAATTTCAACCGGAATGCCGTCTATTAACAAACTGACTTTTTCTTTTTCCTTCATTGAGCTTATATTATTTTTATTTTCCATTATTTCCCCGTTAATTAATTTTTTAATTATATAGCGCAGTTTTAAACAAGCTCAAATACCTCTGTTTTTTTCTCAATAGCCATATATTTCTGCGGGCAGGCTTCCATGCATGCGCCGCATTTTATACAAATACTCTGGTTGATTTCATGAACTTTTTTAGCTTCGCCTGAAATAGCATCAACAGGACATGATTTTTTACACAGCATGCAGCCTGAGCATTTTTCAGGATTTATAATATAATTTATAAGTGATTTACACACCATTGCAGGACAGGAATGATAATTGATATGAGCAAGATATTCCTGATTAAAATATTTTATCGTTGTTTTTACAATATTGGGTGCAGTTGTGCCCAGAGCACACAGCGATGCGCCTTCAAGCAAAACTGAAATATCTTCAAGAAGCTTTAAATCTTCAAGCCTGCCCTTGCCATCCATTATCCTTTCATAAATATACATCAACTGCCTCAGCCCTTCACGGCATGGAACACATTTGCCGCATGATTCATCAGATAAAAACTTTATAAAATAATAAGCAAGATTTACCATGCAGTCATCTTCATCCATGACAACCATGCCCCCTGAACCCATCATTGAACCCGCACCTGTAAGCGCATCAAAATCAACAGGCAAATCAAGCAATTGTTCAGGGATTACCCCGCCTGAAGGTCCGCCGGTTTGAACAGCCTTAAATTTTTTATTGTTTTTAATTCCTCCACCAACCTTATAAATTATATCCCTTAAAGTAATTCCCATAGGAACTTCAACAAGCCCTGTATTTTTTACCTTGCCAACCAATGAAAATATTTTAGTTCCGGTACTTGATTTGGTGCCGATGCTGTTGAACCATTCAGAGCCTTTATTTATTATCTGAGGGACATTTGCATAAGTTTCAACATTGTTGAGGTTTGTAGGTTTTCCCCATAAACCGCTTATTGCGGTATGGATATATTTTAGCCTTGGCTCCCCAACCCTGCCCTCAATTGCAGTTGTCAGGGCGCTTGATTCTCCTGAAACAAAAGCCCCTGCTCCTCTGTGAACCTTTACATCAAAGTCAAAGCCTGAATTAAATATATTTTCGCCAAGAAAACCATATTCCCTTGCCTGCCCGATTGCGGTTTTTATGTTCTTCAGCGCCAGCGGATATTCCTGTCTGATATAAATATATCCCTCGTTTAAACCAATTGCGTATGCTGCTATTATAAGTCCTTCAAGCACGCTGTGAGGATTTCCTTCCATTGTTGCGCTGTCCATAAATGCGCCAGGGTCGCCTTCATCGGCATTTACAATTACATATTTTGGCTCCTCAACTGCATTTCGGGTTGTTTCCCATTTCAATCCTGCAGGAAATCCCCCGCCTCCTCTTCCGCGAAGATTTGATTTTTTAACTTCATCCAGAACTTCTTGCGGAGTCATTGCGGTTAATGCTTTAGCCAGCGCCTGGTATCCCCCAAGCATGATATAGTCATCTATATTTTCAGGATCCATTTTTGAGTTGCTGCCAAGTATTACGCGGTTCTGAAATTTATAAAAAGGAATATCGGATACTTTTGTTACAAAAACCCCATCCTCATCCTTGTAAAGCAGCCTTTTAACTATTTCATCATTTAAAGTTTTTTCAATTATTTCAGGGATGTCACCGGCTTTTACCTGAAGGTAGCATACTTCCTTCGGATAAATTATCATTATCGGACCTTTTTCACAGTATCCAAGACAACCGGTTCTTCGAACTACGACTTTTTTACTGCTTTTATTTTTATTCTTATCCAGTTCTTCTTTAATTAATTTGTAAAGCTCCTGAGGCAGATAAGCCTTGCATCCTGTTCCGCTGCACAATGATATTTCAATGCTGTCCCTGTATTTATTTTTAATTTCAAGCGCCTTCCGGCTTAGCTCATCTACTGAACTTGTCTTATTTTTTATTCCGATAACCATTTCACCCTGCTTTCCAAGTTATTTTACCTCACTAAATAATTTTTCAAGCTGCTTTGTGGAAGGATTGCTGTAATATCTTTCATTTAAAACCATTACAGGACCAAGCGCGCAGCAGCCAAGACAATTGACAGTATCAAGAGTAAATTTAAAATCATCGGTAGTATCTCCCGGATTGATGTCAAGAATATTTACAATTCTTTGCAGAAGATTTTCCGACCCTCTTACATGACAGGCGGTGCCGGCACATACCACAATTGAATACTTGCCCCTTGGTTCAAGATTAAAGAACTTATAAAATGTTGCAACGCTGTAAATGTTTGTAAGAGGTATGTTTAATTTGCTGCTGATATTATAAAGTACAAACTTTGGCAGCCAATTAAATTTGCTTTGAAAGTCTATAAGCATCTGTATCAGGCTGTTGCTTGAATAATCATGCTTTTTAAGAATTTTGTCAATTTCCTCAAAATCTTCTGTCATATCTTCCAACATAAAAAGCCCTTTTTCTCTTAATTTCATCTTTATTTTTATATATTATATATTTTTTTAAATCATTTATTTATAAAAGCATTAATCTTGTCTGCTGTTTTTGCAACCGCTGAAGTGAACTTATCATCTGAGCTGCATGGCGAAATATTTTTCAAATCAGACTCCCTCACTTTTTCACTGTATGGAAGTTCTCCAATCACCTTAAAATCTTTAAGTTCATTTTTTAAAAATTCAAGCTCATCTTTGCTTCTTATCTTATTTATAACTGCATAAACTGACTTTACACCTAAGTCCTTCGACAATTTCTTAATTGACTGAGCGGTCTGAATGCTTCTAAGGCCGGGTTCTGTAACAACTATCAGTATATCCATATTTTCACATGTTCCCCTACCCAGATGTTCAATTCCGGCTTCCATATCAAGAATAATAACCTCATCCCTGTCAACAACCAGATGTTTAAAAAGCCTTTTTAACAATATATTCTCGGGACAGTAGCATCCGCTGCCGCCTGCTTTTATGGTTCCCGCAGAAAGAAGCCTTACACCATTTACATCAATGCCATACTTTTGCGGTATATCATCAACCTTCGGATTCAATTTAAAATATGAACCGTATTGACCTGGTTTTGCTCCTGTCCTTTCTTCAATCAAATCCTTCATCTCTGTAAGGGGCACTATTTTTGATGCTTCCCGGTAATCAAGTCCCAGCGCCCAGGCAAGATTTGCATCAGGATCCGCATCAACTGCAATGACCCTGTAACCTTTATTTGCATAATATTTTGCCAGGCAGGCTGCAACCGTTGTTTTGCCTACCCCGCCCTTTCCGGAAACTGCTATTTTCATTTTCAAACATCTCTTCTATATTATTTCTTAAAGAAATCCATCATAAATATCATCAAAATAATTTTGCCTGTAGCTTTAAAATACCTTAATTATCCAGATAAGAATGAGCATATAAAATTCTGTTTGACAGAATATCGAATGTTTTAATTGAATGCATAAGTTCCCTGTCAAGAGGGTCAAGAATTGCGCTGTCAAGGCCATGGCTTAAAAGTATGGTAACATAAGTCCTGTTAATCAAGCTTTTCAGCTCAGGAGGCGATGACTGGGAAACATTGCTCAGTCCCACAATAGTTCTTGGCTCTTCGGGAAGTTCCATCAAATCTTTTAGCTGCTTAAATGCCTTAAGCCCCTCAATGCAATTAAAAACCTGTTCCTGAAGTACGGCAACAGGCAGAACAATAGGGTCAAGATACAAATCCTTAAGCGGAACCCCATGTTCCAATGCAGAGTTAACTATATTCATTATAATTTCAATTCTGCTGTCCACGTCAGGAGGAACTCCTTTTTCATTTAATGCTATGCCCACAATTTTGGCATTATATTTTTTTGCAAGCGGCATTAAGGCGTCAAGTTTGTCCTGGTCTCCTGTTACGGAATTTATCATGGCAGTGCCCTTATGAACCTGCAGGCCGGCTTCTATGGCGCTTATGTTTTTAGTATCCAGCGCCAGAGGAATATCTACCGCATTCTGAATAGTTGTAACTACCCACTGCATCAGTTCCTCGCCGCTTTTTGTAGCAGGCCCTATGTTAACATCAACGTAATGAGCTCCCGCTTCCTTTTGAGCTTTAGCCATATTTATAACAGGTTCAGGATCCTTATTTCTTAGTGAATCCCCAACCACCTTAGAAGTTACACTGATATTTTCTCCTACAATCAGCATTAAAATAACCTCCTTTCTCCTTAAAAAATTTAAACCATTTTTTAAAATATTTGAAATTGACAGCATAAAATATTTAATACCTTAGTTTAATTCTTTCTTCTTAATTTAATATAATTTCCCTTCTGTCTGTTTTATGCTGACACGTAATTTTTTAAAAATTTGGGAACATCTCCTGCTTCTCTTGGTCCTACTACTACCTTCCAGCCGTTTCCAAGTTCATCTTCAAGTTCACCCTGAATCTGAGATACATATCCCGGTATTATGATTTCCTTTTTATCAACCTTGTCTGCTATTCCGCTCTTTTTGATATAGTTTGCAATAAGTTCAGGAACAAATTTTCCTGCAGCCCAGGCGGTTAAAACTGACTGCCCTTCAACATTCATGACCAGAAGCCATGAGGGAACCTTGCTGCTTTCAACCTCGCTTGAAATTATAAAATAGGTAAGCGAGAAGTTTGTAGTAATGAGTACCGGAGAGCTGCTGCCTGGACTTCCGATTTCATATATCTTTTCATCAACAGCCATGGGCTTTCTCGGGTCAGTATATATATTTTGCCTGTAAACCAGAAGAGGAAAAATATTTTGCGGTTTTGCATTTGAAAGTACTATGATTGAAGCATACTTGGGAACAAAAACTGAAGCGATAAGAGTTTCTTTCAAAGGATCATCGGTTATTTCATCTGCAAAAACTATGGTTGGATAGCCAAACAGCCTGTCTTTTTTCTTAATGGCTGCTCTTCTTAAAATGATCTGATTGAAAAAATCATCCTTAAATTTTCTTTCTCCGATATCTATGATTAAATTTTTTATGGCTGCATTTCTCATTTTTTCAGTAACTGCAGAAACATCATCAAAAGTCCTGCCTCTGACTGCTATGGGGCAGCCTGTTTCTTTTGC